>CAITND010000205.1 GCA_903893625.1 uncultured Oscillatoriales cyanobacterium | reverse complement strand
TATCGGTAAAGGTAATTTGTCTTTTAGTGGGGTGTAATGCCCATCCCGATGTTTTATATTCAACGGAACGACAATCTTTTTGAAATTTGGGATATCCTTTTTTACCAGAAATCTTTTTCTTGCAGTTGTCGTAAAAACGACTAATGGCAGCCCATCCTCGCTCTGATGCGGATTGGACTGCCATTGAATTTAGGTCGGCAACAAAGGGGAATTCCTTTCTGAGAGTCGTGGAATATTTGTTTAAGGCAAATTTATCAATTTTCAATTCTCTAGGTGCATCCATCCAATACCGAATCGCTTTATTGCGAATGAATTGAGTGGTGCGAATTGCTTGATCAATCGCTTTGTATTGATTGGGTTTTCCTTTAACTTTGTATTCCAGAACTATCATAGAAATCTCCTGTTTTTCGACCTACCTTATGTTAACATGAATCATGGAAATATTCACTGGGGGTTAAAACCCCTTGAGTCGCTTTTCATCTCAGGTCTGAAGACACTGAGTTTTCAATCTCCCAAACTTGTGCTATAAACTAATTCCTGCCACCGTTTAATATACAACGATGATGAAAGTTCAGACCTCTGTTTTTGCAGCACTCCTGTCTTTGACCGTTTTGGGTACTGCCCTTGTTGCTAAAGCAGACACCGTAAACGCTCGCTGTGATGTTTATCCCAAGGGAGAAGACAAAGCCTCATCTTCTGGGCTATGTACCTTTTCTCAGCGTCAAGGCGGTGTTGGCATTCAACTCAAAGATGGTAAACGCTACGACCTGCGCCCCGTAGGGGATGAACCGGGTAACTATGTAGACCAAAATGGTAAAGCTGCCTATCGTCAAGCAGGTTTGGGCGACAAAGGGCAAATTTATCGGTTAGCCACTGAATCGATTTATGTCTATTGGGATACGGCTCCCTACTAGAATTAAGCTAACCAACCTGCTATGAGCCGTTTATGTATTTGTTAACAAATGTTAGCAAAAAATTTATCAGAATAACCCACCATTCTGAACAATTTTCTGTTTAAATTTTGACAAATGACTTTAGTATCCTTAAGGAGGAAACAATTATGAGCATGGAAGATAAAATCAAAGCTGCGGCTACCAATGTCGAAGGCAAGTTAAAAGCCACTGCGGGTGACTTGACTGGCGACAACCAACTGAAAGCGGAAGGGGAAGCCAAACAAGTGCAAGCAGAGGCGATGAATGCAGCCGCCGACCTCAAAGACAAAGCTAAAAACCTCGTTGATGACTTAAAAACTGCGGCTAACGATGCACTTGATAGTGTGAAACAAAAATTGGATTAGACAAGAAAATTAGATCATAGATTCATATTCCTCCATTGAGTGCGTAGCTGAATGGGGGAATATGGGTAAGTGCGAGGTGACTTATTTTGACTCTTCCTGAAGCACCAAAAGACGGTTAGAAGTGCGAGTCAGATCAATTTGGATTTTTCCCTGAAAATCAGGAATTGGGGGGGCGGGTTTGGTTAATTGTACCCGCACTTTTTCGATTAAGGGTTGTTGTAATAAGGTGTCGGCAATTTCTGTTGCTAATCGTTCCAAAAGGGCAAATTTACGGGTTTTAATAATATTCTCAACGGTGATAATTGTCTGGCGATAATCGAGGGTATCTGCGATCGCATCACTATTTCCGGCGGGTCTTAAATCCAACCACAGGGTCACATCCACTTCAAACCATTGTCCTAACACCTGTTCTTCGGGTAAATACCCCGTGTAACCGTAGCTGCGAATCCCTGTAATCTGGATTGAGTCGATCATGGCTAAATTAATATGACATTTTCCAAGGGATATGTTATACTATTGAAAGTGTGGGTATGTAGCTCAGTGGATAGAGCATCAGGTTCCGGTCCTGAGGGTCGGGGGTTCGAGTCCCTCCATACTCGTTTTTGCAGTGGCTAATTGTTTGGATAATATGTAGTGTTACAATTCAAGTAGCTCCATCAAGTTTAGTTAATACGATGATAGGCACTATCTCCCAATCTCTAGTTGTCAATCAAGCGGACATAGATGATTTGAAATCATTCTATCAGTTTCGCCCTCAGCATAATGTTGTTGAATTTTTAGCAAGTCATCCCAATCTATTATCAATTTTGGTATTAGGTAAAGATTTAATCAGCCAATATTTCCCTGAATCAAATGTATTTCTTGACTGTATTTTAGATCCAGAATTAGCTGAGTACCAATTGGTTGTTTACCTAACCAGAACAATTGAAGATACAGAAGCAGCGATTGAACAAATTGAAAAACTTTCTGATCAGTGGTTAGGAAGCTATGACGGTGATATCCGCAGTCAAATTTATGTCAGATATGATTATTTATGACTTTTGATTGGTTGGATTATTTAACCTTAGCTCAAAATTTAGCGGGACAAACGGTTATTGTTAGTGAACAAGCTAAACTCAGATCAGCTATTAGTCGAGCTTACTATGCAGCTTTTCACCAAGCTAAACAGGTTTTAGAAGAAAAAGACAGATTAACAATTCCTTTACAAAATGTTCATAAATTTGTGATACATCAATTTCAAAATCATCCTGATCCCATTCGTCAAAAAATCGGCAATCGCTTACAAGTTTTGCGGGGTTATCGTAACCAAGCTGATTATGAATCATCAACTTCTATAACTGCAAATACTTGCCAAGAATCGCTTACTTTAGCAAGAAGAATTGTCTCTAGTATTGATAGTTTATAGCACTATCTCTAAGGATTAATAGCATTAATAAAGCCCTAAAATTCATTGTAGCCCCTAGCCTCTAGTCCCTAGCTATACTTGGTGAGCGATTCTGAGGCATAGAAAACTTTTTTGATCTTAACTTAAGATACCGCATTCCTCGTGGGTTACCCCTCAACGCTCTTGCAAGCATTTCGCATTTACCGCGATAGGGTGGATTATCTCTAGTAACTATATCTAACGAAAATTGTGACAAAACATCTATTATGTCTTCATATAATGGCAGGTCATCGCAAGACTCAAAAAGTTCGATACCATTCTGTTCGGCTATATGTTTAGCAACTAATTGAACAGAGTGTGCTCTTGCTACGAAAAACTTATCAATTCCGACAGAAAAATCTGCGCCTGCCATATCATTAAAAATATCGTCTAAATCCTCTGAATTCAAACTGGAAGGTGTTTGCTTTGCAGTTGCTTCCGCTGATTTGTCTAAACCAGACATAACTGCAAAAACTGCAAAAGCAAAAATTACTCCTCGAAGACTTGTTTCCAAAGATAGATGTTTCATTTGCCGAATTAACGTCAATACTGCAAATGCGTCACACTCGAATTCAATCTGTTGCTGATCAGCATAACGACTCCAGTAGCTACCCAGCATTTCCATTCCATCTGAATCCTGCTGCATCAACTCTAGCATATCGTTACGTTTATCTCGCACGATATGACCAATCTCATGAAATAAAAGCAGTGATGACATCAAATTTTGTAGAGCATCGTAAAACATTCTAATTTTTTCATTATCGTCAGCAGCCTTAATTACTGGAACCATTAAATGTTCTTCATAAAACAATGTTTCAAGAAAAATAGCAGCGCCAAATACGCAGTTAGAACGACGCATAATCTGTTCCGCAAAGAACTTCTTTAAGTTATAAGTTAACAAGCGGACAAGTTGGCAATCTTCATTACGCTTTAGTTGGTCATATTCATGCCCATAATACGCCCAAACAGCAGCAATATTGTAGGCAAATGATGAAAGATAAGTGTTGTTTACTATTATGTTACCATGATGGCGGGAGCGAAACATTTTCGCATCCCAAACTTCGGTATAAATCGATAATTGATGACCTGTGAGGTCAAATCCCAATTCTGGAATTGGGTAGTCAAAACCAATAGCTTCGGAAAGAAAAAACTCCTCAACATTAGGTATTCTATTTCGGACAAAATTACGTGGCATGACTGTATCCTGTTTAACTTTCGCGTAGTTGCTGCACCAATTCAATCAAGCTTTGTTTCATGGTTTCAATATCTTCACCACCAAAACCAATAAATTCAACTTCATTTGGACCAATCTTTATACGTATTACCCGTGCTGCCTCAGTTTTCTTTTTCTCGGTTAAGAACCCAGCCAACTTTTCGACAAAGTTAACAGTCAAATTGCCAAAAATGGTAACTATTTCCGTACCAGAAAAAGAACTTTCTTCAACAACTTCTTCGTCAGGAAACGTTGTACCTAACGATTTAATAAAATTGTCATCAGCACCGATAAATTCTATAGCGGTCTCCGATCCATCAAATAAATCTTTCATTGTTTGTTAATTGAAATTAATGACTAACTATTTATTATACCGAAACTTTCTGTATACATCCGGTAACTTTCGATAGTGATACCAGAAATCAGGAGTTGCACGATATTCCACAGGTCGGTACAACGTCCTTCGCGTAGATGTTGCAGTGCTTGTTGACCCAGCCCATCAAGCTGACCTGCTGTAACATCTTCTTCAAATTGCCGATCCCATATTTCTGCATCGAACTCTGCAAACCAAAGGCGGAAAGCGGCTAGTTCCTCTTTGGATAATTGACTGACAGCACGTTCAATCTCTTGCAAATTACTCATACATTTAAAGTAAAATCAGCAATCTAGGCAAATACCTAATTATACCGATCAGGATCTGAGGCTGGCTAGGACTCAGGAGATTCAGCGTTAATCTTTGAAATCCATAAACAACCTCAAAACCCACCCTTCAATTCTACTGACTCACCAGCCCCTTATTCATTCCCATCAATCTTTCCTTGAACCCCTTGAATAATTCGAGATAATTCACTCTTTTCATTCACACCAATACGGGTGGGAGAACCACTAATAATTCGTTCATAATCCCGGAAAGAATCTGTAATTAGAGGGCCGTGATCACTAATGGTATATTCTCGAATGCCTTTATCATGCCAGGAACCACGCATTTTAAATACGTTCAATGCCCGGGACATTTCCCCGCGAATTTCCACATATTGCAGCATCAAAATCGTATCAGTAATCGTTGAAATATGGGAATCTGTAATCGAATGAGAACCCATAAATTGATCCGTTGTATTGGTGAAAAATCCCGTGATTTCCTCCTGTTTAGCATAACCCGTTACCCCAATCACAAATTGACGGAAGGCGTTATTACTCACCCCCCGTGCTAAAGCTGATAACGAATCAATGGCAATTCGAGCGGGTTTAAATTCAGAAATTTCCGATTTAATAATTTGCATATGATCTTCTAACCCGGCAGATTCAGGATAACTACATAAAATTTTCAGTAATCCTTTGCTTTCCATTTCTTCAAAATCAATCCCCCAAGAACTCGCATTTCTAAATAACTGAGCGCGAGATTCTTCATAGGCAAATAACATCGCCCGTTGACCATTAGCACAGGCATTCTGAAGGAAAATACTAACTAATAAAGTTTTACCTGTTCCCGTTGCTCCGGTCGCCAAAATAATCGAATCTTTGAAGAACCCACCCCCACACATTTGATCCAGGGTTTTATTTCCCGAAGAAACCCGTGCGTTAGACGAGCGTTGAGTAAGTCGCATTGCACCCAAGGGAAAGATGCCAATACCATTATTGGTAATTGTAAATGGATATTCCCCTTTCATGTGGGTAGTACCCCGTAATTTCAAAATTTCCGCCGTGCGCCGCCGCCGTTCTCCTTCTAAAACATTTCGTAAAATTACGACGTTATCAGAGACAAATTCTTCCACCCCAAACCGAGCCACCGGGCCATATTCTGCCTCTCGTTCCGTGGTCATAATCGTTGTGGCTCCCACCTGTTTGAGTCGCGCCACCAGCCGAAAAATCTCTCGCCTGACCACTCCCGCCGCATCATATTGTTGAAAAACGGCCGTTACTGAGTCAATCGAGACCCGTCTAGCTTTATATTTACGAATGGCGTATTGAATCCGCTCAATTAAGGCTGATAAGTCAAAATTTCCGACAATATCTTGTCCCTCTGGGTCGGGAGAAGCATCTAAGATAAATAACTTGCCATCATCAATGAATTGTTGGAGATCCCAACCAAAACTAGAAGCGTTTTTAATAATATCTGTAGGTGATTCTTCAAAGGTGACAAAGATCCCAGGCTCATCAAAATAGGTGATTCCATTGTAGAGAAACTGAACCGCAAACAAGGTTTTCCCTGTCCCTGAAGTCCCGCTCACTAGGGTGGTTCTGGCGATCGGCATTCCCCCATGACTAATATCATCAAAGCCTTCAATCATGGTGCGAATTTTCTGCACCCCTATTAGTTTGCGTCCATTGTTTTTGGTTTCCTGAGAACTTTCACTCATAATTTTGATTTTAAAGGATGTGCCTCTGATCGATAAACCTGTGAGAGAGACCCTTGCTACATTTACCACAAAATCTGCAACAATAGGGGATCAAGTCATGATTTTTAGCCGGGAACCCCCAGCACTTCGGTTAAACCGATCAGGATTAATCAACATAAGCAATCTATTTTACCCCGTCCTCAGTCCCTAGAATCCATTTCCAGTCCATATTTACCTCAAAATTACTCCCTGTCAGGGTCTATCGTCGCCCCAAGCAGAGGAGAAACTCAATCATCCATTAGTTCTTCATAGAGAAGATCCAGTCCAATTAAGACTTTTTCTCGATCAGAAAGATCGCCGATGATTTTCCGCACGGGGGGAGGTAAAATTTTAGACAGGGTGGGAGTGGCTAAAATTTTGTCTTCCTCGGCCAGTTGTGGATTTTTGAGAACATCAATCACTTTCAACGCATAAACGCCTTGAAACTCCTGTTCTAAGATGTCTTTAAGAGTTTTTAAAGCTCGGACTGAGTTAGGAGTATTTCCAGCGACATAGAGTTTAAGGACATAGGTTTTTTGAAGAGGACTCATAGGTTTTTATTTGACCAATGTGGGTAGGAGCAGGAAGAACCAATTTTATCAGAAACATCTGGGAGATTGAAAACTCAGTGGCTTTAGCCCTGAGATGAAAAGCGACTCAGGGGAATTTATTCCCCGTGAATATTCTCATAATTTATGTTAACATAGCATTAGGTCGAAAACAGAGGAAATCTAAAATGATAGTTCTGGAATACAAAGTTAAAGGTAAATCCGATCAATACAAAGCTATTGACGAAGCTATCCGTACTACCCAATTCATTCGCAATAAAGCGATTCGATATTGGATGGATAATTCAAGAGAATTAAAAATTGATAGATTTGCACTCAACAAATATTCTACAACTCTCAGGAATCAATTCCCCTTTGTTGCCGACTTAAATTCAATGGCAGTCCAATCCGCCGCCGAGCGAGGATGGACTGCCATTAGTCGTTTTTACGACAATTGTCAGAAAAAGATTTCTGGCAAAAAAGGATATCCCCGATTTCAAAAAGATTGCCGTTCCGTTGAATATAAAACATCGGGATGGAAATTACACCCCACTAAAAGACAAATTACCTTAACCGATAAAAACGGTGCCCCCCCAACCCCCCGTGCACGGC
>CAITND010000204.1 GCA_903893625.1 uncultured Oscillatoriales cyanobacterium | reverse complement strand
TATTTCAACTCTTAGAAAGTACATTCAGAATCAGGATGCTCCCGAAGTCTAATTGTCGGACTCCGTACCTCCGTCCGACGAGCATTTCATCCCGGCGGTGATTTATTCGGGGTACTCCGAGACATCCCCTCTAAATACACCCAGGGACTTCCCTGCTGTTAGTTAATCAGTAATCAGTAATCAGTAAATATAGCAACCCTAAAGTGCCTGAGTCCAATCAATGATACTATAAGGAAAAATCTAGTACCTATGTCAGCACAATTTTTTGTTCAACCGATTCCAGAAATAAACGTTAATGAATTAGAAGAGTTACTCCAAACTCTTCCTAAAAATCAACTTCAATTAATTGATGTCCGCGAACCAGAAGAAGTTGCGATGGCAAAACTTGAGGGATTTATTAACTATCCCCTCAGCGAATATAGTCGATGGTCTGAGCAAATTTTGGTTCAGCTTGACTTGGAGCAAGAAACTTTGGTTCTATGTCATCATGGTGTGAGATCTGCCCAAATGTGTCAATGGCTGATCAAACAGGGCTTCACCAACGTTAAAAATATTACCGGGGGTATTGATGCTTACTCGGTTTTAGTTAATTCCCAAGTTCCTCGATATTAAACTCCCCTTAACAACATCCGTTTTATTCTTCGGTATTGACTTGAATTATAATGATAGAAACCCCGATTAAAAAGTCTGATTTTGTCCTATCTCCCTACATAAAAAGTAACAATTTATGGGCGACTTATCAAATTTTAAATACAGTTGTTCCTTATATCTTTTTATGGATTTTAGCCGTTAAAGCTGCTTCTATTTCCTTGTGGTTACTGCCGCCGATTATGGTTTTAATGACGCTGTTTTCATTGCGTTGTTTTTCTTTAATGCACGATTGCGGACATTATTCATTGTTTAGTTCAAAACGGGTTAATCGGGTTGTTGGTTTTATATTAGGTGTAATCAACGCCATACCGCAATACCCCTGGTCAAGAGGACACGCCTATCATCACAAAACCAATGGTGATTGGGAGCGCTATCGCGGCCCATCTGCTTTAATCTCAACAGAGGAATTTGCTAAACTCAGTCCATCGGCTCAATGGTGGTATGAATTTCTTAGACATCCATTGATGATTTTTCCTGGAGGTTTTTTCTATCTTGCTATTAAGCCAAGACTGGCTCTAATCTTGGGAACTTATGGTTTTTTCGGTCATTTATTAACCTACTTAAAGCAATATCCAGATATTAGTTTGAGCGGGTGTTTCTCATCTTATAAATCCAGAAATTGGTATACAACAGGTGAGTTTTGGGATATACTTTTTAATAATATTTGTGTCGTGGGAAGTTGGATTTTTCTTAGTTATTATCTAGGGTTAGGTTTCTTCTGGAGTGTTTATTCAATCACTCTAACTTGTGCCGCAGCCCTGTTTATTTGTGTGTTTTTTGTCCAACATAACTTTGAAGGTTCTTATGCCCATAAAACTGAAGGTTGGGATTATCTACGAGGAGCAATTGAGGGCAGTAGTTACCTAGAATTACCCAGGATTTTGAAATGGTTTTCCGCAGATATTGGCTATCATAATATCCATCATCTCTGCGAAAGAATCCCCAATTATAACCTCGAAGTTTGCCATCATCAGAATAAACACCTGCTGACTCGTGTAAAAACCCTGAGAATAGCAGATATTTCCAGTTGTTTCAAATTTATACTCTGGGATTCTGCCTCAAATACTCTAGTCTCGATCGCATCATTTCGTCAAGCTGTGGCTGTGAATTCAAAAAACAAAATGGCATCAGCGATCAATTATAGCAGGGAACAGGGAACAGGGAACAGGGAACAGGCAGGAAAAGAGTTCTCTGTTTAGGTTTTAGCATCAGTCTATGTCCTAACTGCCTTGGCGACTGCTATAAGGTTCACATCCCGTTAACTAACAGCAGGGAAGTCCCTCGGTGTATTTAGAGGGGATGTCTCGGAGC
>CAITND010000203.1 GCA_903893625.1 uncultured Oscillatoriales cyanobacterium | reverse complement strand
TAGTCAAACTAGCGTTAGAACCAGAATGGGAGGCTAAATTCGAGCCTAACAGTTATGGTTTCAGACCAGGACGTTCCTGTCACGATGCAGTTGAAGCAATTTTCAATAGTATTAGATACAAGTCCAAATATGTACTTGATGCTGATATTGCTAAATGCTTTGACCGCATAGACCACAAAGCGTTACTCTCCAAAATACACACATACCCCACATTAAGCCGCATAATCAAAACATGGCTCAAAGCAGGGTATTGTATCGGAAAAGAACTTTTTCCTACTAATGAAGGTACACCACAAGCAGGGGTAATCTCACCTCTACTTGCAAATATTGCCTTACATGGTATGGAAGAAAGAGTTATGCAATATGCCGAAACTCTAAAAGGAAAAAAACGGGAAAACCGTCAAGCCCTAAGTTTAATCCGGTACGCCGATGACCTTGTAATAATCCACAAGGATTTAAACGTTGTCAAAAAGTGTCAAGAGATAATCGCTGACTGGTTAAATGACATGGGATTGGAATTAAAACCAAGTAAAACAAAATTAACCCACACTCTCAATGAAATTGATGGAAATGCTGGGTTTGAGTTTCTAGGGTTCCATATACAACAGCACAAAGTAGGTAACTACAGAAGTGCCACCAGTTCAGAAGGAATCCCACTAGGTTTTAAGACATTAATCACACCTTCAAAAGCCAAAACTAAAACTCATCTTGTCAAGATAGCTGAAGTAATAGATTCCCACAAGACCGCCCCACAAGCTGCTTTAATTAGCAAGCTAAATCCTATTATTAGAGGTTGGTCAAACTATTATTCAACAGTTGTTAGTAAGGAAATCTTTAACAAGATAGACGCACTAACCTATGACAAGTTGAGAGCCTGGGCAAGAACGAGGGGAAAAGGGAACATCAACAAGGACAAATACTGGAGAACAGTAGGCGACAGAAATTGGTGTTTCAGTACAGAAGACGGAATGGAATTAATCACCCATGCCAGTACACCAATCGTAAGGCATACAAAGGTTAAAGGTGAAGCTAGTCCGTTTAATGGAGACTGGACTTATTGGAGTAAACGTAGAGGCGAATATCCTGAGACTCCAAAAAGAGTTTCAACATTAATCAAGAAACAAAAAGGCATTTGTCCTCACTGTGGTTTGTATTTTACAAGTACAGACATTGTGGAAGTTGACCATATTAAACCTAAATCATTGGGTGGAAAAGACACCTATGATAATCTTCAACTTCTGCACAAACATTGTCACGACATAAAAACGGCAAATGACGGTTCTTCAACTAAAAGTAAGTCATCAATAGTTGAGAACTATGACAATAATCCGTTTTGAATCGTACCTATAACAAAGGTGGAGTTATCAAGGAGCCGTGTGAGGTGAAAGTCTCACGCACGGTTCTGAAGGAGAGGTTAGGGGGGTAACTCCCTAATCGACTCTAACTAAACGCCTAAGTCAACGGCTAGGACTGACAGCCCACACTGACCCCATTCGCATAGAACGGGATTTGATGGCCCTGATTCCGCAAGTGGACTGGGAAAACTGGTCAATTCGCTTAATTTATCATGGTCGGGCTATCTGTACAGCGAGGAGTCCAGCGTGTTATAATTGTGAATTGTCTGATTTATGCCCATCTGTTCAAGGATCAACTGTCCCCAGCGCAGAAAAAAGTCTAGACTAAAACATAGATATTATTTAGAAGGAGAACAGCCTTAATATGGCTAAAAAAAGCATGATTGAGCGCAATAATAAGCGCAAAAGAACGGTAGAAAAATATGCGGAAAAACGTGCTGAACTAAAAGACCAGTTTGAGCAAGCCGGGTCTCAACTGGAAAAAATGGAAATTCACCGCAAAATTCAACAACTTCCCCGGGATAGTTCCAGAACCCGTGTCAGAAACCGTTGTTGGTTAACTGGACGCCCCAGAGGCTATTATCGGGATTTTGGATTATCTCGCAACGTCATCCGCGAAATGGCGCACCAAGGGTTATTACCGGGCGTTGTCAAGTCCAGTTGGTAACAGACTGTTATCCCTATCCCTCATCCGTTGTAGGGGCGATGCGTGCATTGTCCCTACAGGGGTTTGTGGGTGAATTTTTCTCGTCCACAACAGCGTTCAATGCCTAAGCTATCTAATAATAAATCGCTGACCGCATTGGCGATGGCAAATCCCCCAAAAAAGCTTTTAGAAAAATCAAAAGATTCCATTTCTGTAACAATGGCAATCACTAAAGAACCGACATCATTTTCCCCTTCCATCCGTTGACGAATATAAATTTGGGCGGCTCGTTGTGCAATGGTTTCATTCACCGCTTCTGGGATAAATTGTTCATCTAACCAGGTGTGCAGTGTTTGTTTTAACCATTCTCCTTCCTGTTGTAGATTCTCACTTGGTGGTAAAGTAATTGCTGCAATAGGTTCATTCATAAGCGGTTGACAGTTGACGGTTGACGGTTGACGGTTAAACCCAATTATTCTAATCTTGAACTAGGGTAATAATAGGAGAGTCTTTTCCGGCGTATTCTTCTGATATTTTATTTTTAACTAATTCCGCAAATAATCGATTAATTGAAGACTCAATAGAATTAGCTTCTTGTTTAAAACAAACTTGAAAACTTTTGGCTTTATCGTAAGTTTTCGTGGCTTTTTTATAAGTTTTTTGGGTTTTTGCTTCCACAAAGACAGAAGGGGTCGGACGTTTATACCAATATAATTGATAGGAATAGGTGGAATCATTTCCTTTAAATTTAAGAATATCTTCCCCATGTCCGGGAATAATCAGGTAATAAAATTCCCCCCGTTGATAGACTTGCAGATAGCCCCAAGTTTTCTCGGTTTTGTTGAGCAGTTTAGTTAAGGTACTTTCTAACATGAAGGATGAGTTAAGGTTTAGCATAGATGAGACAATAACGGTTAATATCTTAATTAAAATCATAGCAAAGTTTGTCACCTATGCAATATGATGTTACTGCAATTATCCAAGGGTATGCCCAAGGCTACTTTTTGATGGCAAATGATGGGGAAGATAGCTTAGGATGGTATTCTAGTCGAGAACGAGCACTGATTCCCCTCGATGAACGATTTCGTTATCCGAGTTCTTTGCAACGGGTTTTGAATCAAAATCGATTTACGGTTGCCATTAATCGAGATTTTAAGGCTGTTGTAGAAGGCTGTGCAAATCGAGAAGAAACGTGGATATCTTCGGAATTAAAAGGGATTTATCACGCCTTAAATCAAGCAGGATTTGCCTATAGTTTTGAAACTTGGCAAGGGGATGAATTAGCGGGAGGAATATTAGGTATTGTGATCGGCGGGGCTTTTATTGGCGAATCGATGTTTTTTAGAATTCCTGATGGTTCAAAAGTGGCAATGGTAAAATTAGTAGAGCGATTAATTGAGAGAAAATTTATTTTATTTGATGCTCAAATGAATAATCCCCATTTAGAACGATTTGGCTCTTATATTATTAATAATCGAGATTATAAAAAGCTCTTGAAAAAAGCCATTATTCAACCCTGTTCTCTGATTAATAGCAGGGAACAGGGAACAGTAAGCAGTGAAATAGTTTCAGGATGATGTCAATTTTACCAATTAGGATCACTATAAAGATTAATCGTCATTTCAGCTTTTCCTGGAGGTACGGCAGAAATGCAAGCACAGATAAAATTATCTTCATCTATTTCCACTTCACAAGCATGACAAGACCCCATTAAACACCCTGTAGGAATCATCACACCTGCCCGTTTTGCAACTTCTAATAAAGCTTCTCCAGGCTGGGCTTCAACGGTGACTTTATCGGGTAAAAAATGAATTTTCATAATGACTGTTGACTGTTGACTGTTGACTGTTGACTGCTATAAAATCGATCTTAAATCTAAATGAGCTTCTACGGTATCTGCTAACACATCTAATAAGATTTCTCGCTGTTCTCGATAGTTAGCAATACCAGTGGGTAAAGGACTTAAGCCTCTGGGTTTTCGTAGATGATTCAACCAAGTTCGTCTCCAAGGACTATTATCAAAAACACCATGTAAATAATGCCCCCAAATCGATTTTTGATGATTGACAAATCCTAAACTCTGATCATTAAATAAGGGAAAAACATCATTAGAATCTAACAATTGAGTTCGTCCTTGATGAATTTCATATCCTTCAACGGGTAAACCTTCCTGGGGATGATGGGAAGTTACTAACCGTTGGCGGGAGGTTTTTTGGCGAGAAATTACGGTTTTAATCGGTAATAATCCTAACCCTTCATAATCTCCCTGCTCTCCCTCTACCCCATAGGGGTCAGAGACCATTTTTCCTAACATTTGATAACCACCACAAATTCCCATGACTTGACCGCCCGCCGCCACATAATTTTTAATTTGATTCGCCATTCCCGATTGTTTTAAGACTTGCAAATCTGATATGGTCGTTTTAGATCCCGGAAGAATCACAGCATCGGGATGTCCTAAAGATTCAGAGGGATTAACATACTTAATTGTGACCGTTGCTTCCGCATCCAAAGGATCAAAATCGGTAAAATTAGCAATGCGAGGAAAACGGATAACTGCAATGGTTAATTCCGTTTGGGAGGAACTAGAAGGACGATCTAATAAACTTAAAGAATCTTCTGCGGGAAACGGATAATCAATCCAAGGAATTACGGCAACAACAGGAATTCCAGTATATTCCTCTAACCATTTTATCCCAGAATCTAATAGCGATCGCTGTCCCCTAAACTTATTAATAATAATACCTCGAATTAATGCCCGTTCATCGGCTTCTAACAATTGCAATGTTCCGACAACATGAGCGAAAGCACCGCCGCGATCTATATCAACCACTAATAAGGTTTTCGCATTCAAATATTTAGCGACTCGCATATTGGTTAAATCTCGATGTTTGAGATTAATTTCGGCGGGACTTCCTGCCCCTTCACAGACTAAAATATCAAATTCTTGGGTTAAATATTCTAAACATTCAGTAATTGCTTCCCAACCCCGATCAAAATATTGTTCATAATAATCACTAGCTTTGACCACCCCGACAGATTTGCCTTTTAAAATCACCTGAGAGGTCATATTCCCTTGGGGTTTCAATAAAATTGGATTCATAGAAACAGAAGGGGTAATTCCTGCCGCCCAAGCTTGCACCGCTTGAGCATAACCCATTTCCGAACCCGCCGGAGAAACATAGGAATTCAGGGCCATATTTTGCCCTTTAAACGGTGCAACTTTCACCCCGCGACGATGTAAAATTCGACAAATAGCTGTAACCAGCATCGATTTTCCGGCGTGGGAAGTCGTTCCCACAATCATAATTGCTTTCATAAGATAATTCTAAAGGCAAAACAATATTTTAATCGTTGATGGTTAAGGGTTAAAAACCCTAAATTCATCCCTTGTAATGGTAGAGGCTCAATATGGGATGATAGTTGAGAATTTCCAACGATTTTGTTATGGCCACTCAACTGCGTATTTATGTCCCGCCCCATCCTCTGATTAAACAATGGTTAGGGGTTGCTCGTGATCAAAGGACTCCTTCGGTTTTATTTCGGACGGCGATGACGGAGTTAGGACGCTGGTTGACTTATGAAGCAGCAAGAGACTGGCTACCGACTCTGGACACAACGGTACAAACCCCCTTAACAGAATGTGCTGCAACCTTTGTTGATTCTGAAGTTCCCCTAGTAGTAATTCCAATTTTACGCGCTGGTTTAGCCTTAATGGAGGGGATTCAAAGCGTGGTACCTGTGTCTTCGGTGTATCATCTGGGGATGGTACGCAATGAAGAAACATTAGCAGTCAGTTGCTATTTCAATAAATTACCCGCCCAATTTGACCCGCAAACTAGAGTGATTATCAGTGAACCTATGTTAGCAACAGGGGGAACAATTATGGCAGTTATGGCAGAACTCACCCAGCGCCGTCTTGACCCGGCTTTGATTCGGATTATTTCGGTTGTGGCTGCACCCCCAGCGTTACAAAAGTTAAGCCAAGCCTATCCCAATTTGCAAATATATACCGCTATTATTGATCCAGAAGTCAATGAAAATGGCTTTATTGTACCTGGGTTGGGGGATGCTGGAGATCGCACCTTTGGCACCTTCGACCGTCTGCCTACCCAATCGGAGTAAAATCAAGCTATTGTGACAGAGTGGTTAAATTATGGGTAATCGAGATGGCTTTGGTAGTGGCTTCTTCCTCGGTGCAACCTTAGGAGGTTTGGTTGGGGGGGTATTAGGGGTGGTACTCGCCAACCGCATTAGCAATCAAGATCGGGTTGATCATGAGTTAGAAGTACAAGGAAAATCGGGGAAGGCGACTAAATTCACCGGGGACAATATGGAAACCGCCCGTTTGGGTTTGGAGGATAAAATTTCTCAACTCAATCAAGCCATTGATGATGTCCGTCAACAGTTAGGCAGTGTAAATGGCAATAATAGCTCGGAAACTTACGATTAACGAATTCTGGTATCCTCGTTAATTCCATTCCCGGTCTCGAATGTGATATAATGGGGAACATAGTTTTATCTCAAATTAAGTCAAATTGAGTCAAACATCAAGAAAATTTTATGGCAACTCCTTTAGGTTTACTCGCTGGCACCCTGGAACGGTTCCTGTACTTTTATATGATAATCCTATTTATTAGGATTTTATTAAGCTGGTTTCCTACTATTAATTGGTATGATCCTCCCTTTTCTTACTTAAGCCAATTAACCGATCCCTATCTCAACCTATTCCGTTCTTTTATTCCCCCTTTAGGCGGTATCGATTTTTCCGCTATTATTGCGATTTTTGCCTTGCAATTTGGTTATCAAGTAATTATTCCCTTATTGGGAAGTATGTCGCAAGTATTTTAACTCAAACGTAGTAAGCCCTTCAGGGCTTATTTCTTCCCCATTGGGTTAGGAGTCCTAAAGGACTCACTACGACTCAAACGTAGTAAGCCCTTCAGGGCTTATTTCTTCCCCATTGGGTTAGGAGTCCTAAAGGACTCACTACGAACGTAGTAAGCCCTTTAGGGCTATCTTCTCTCAATTAAGTTAGGAGTCCTGAAGGACTCACTACATAGTTCTATGAATTTTTCTCAATTAATTCTCGATATAAACTCTTAGGTTTAACGCCTTTGAGGTTTTCAATTAAATCCTTATTTTTGAAAAACTGCACCGTTGGAGTCCCAACTACCCCGGCATTTTGAGCAATTTCAGGATCTTCTTCAATGTCAATTTCAACATAGTGAATCTTACCCTCAAATTCAGCCACGACTTTATCTAAAATCGGTTTGAGAGCATGACAAGGCCCGCAGGTTGGTGAAGAATATTTTACCATAATTAAGCGATCGCTATCATGGTAAAGTTTCCGCAACGCATAACCCCCGGTATGGCGAGTATTTTGGATATCGAAATTCTCGGAAGTCGTAATTTGAGGAGGAGTTGATTTCGGGGTTTCCACTTCCGGGGTTTCCGTCTGTTGAAATTCCTGCGCTAACCCATTTATTGATAACCAACGTTCTGCTAACATCGCCCCCATACAACCACTTCCCGCCGCCGTAATTGCTTGACGAAACTCATGATCCTGGACATCCCCCACCGCATAAACTCCCTCCACGCTCGTTTCAGGAGTCCCGTGTTTCGTAACAATATATCCCACCTCATCCAGGTCTAACTGTCCTTGGAAAATTTGGGTATTAGGAGTATGACCAATGGCATAAAATAACCCCTGGACAGGTAAATCTTGCTGTTCTCCCGTCTGATTATTCTTAATTTTAATTCCGCCTAATTTCCCATTTCCATAAACATCCACCGCTTCCGTATGCCAATGGACAGTAATTTTAGGATGGGTAATCACCCGTTGCTGCATAGTTTTACTCGCCCGTAATTCATCCCGTCTAACTAATAGATGAACATGGGTGGCATATTTAGTTAAATAAACCGCTTCCTCCGCCGCCGTATCTCCTCCCCCAATTACCGCTAATTCTACTCCTTTAAAAATCGGACTCGCCCCATCACAAATTGCACAGGCAGAAATTCCCGCATTCCAAAAGGTTTCCTCCTGGGGTAAATGCAGCCGTTTCGCCGTCGCCCCGGTCGCAATTACAATAGTATGGGTTTTGATTTCCCGGTCTTCCGATTTAACCGTAAACGGTCGTTGACTCAAATCAACAGTAATCACATCCTCAGTAAATAATTCCGCCCCCCAGCGTTGGGCTTGGGCTTTGATTCTATCCATCAATTCCGGCCCCGTAATCCCTTGGGGAAAACCCGGAAAATTCTCGACTTCTGTAGTCGTCATTAACTGACCCCCCGGTATCCCTCCGATTTGATAGCCTTCAAAAACAACGGGTTTCAAGTTCGCCCGTCCTGCATAAATCGCCGCAGTATAGCCCGCAGGCCCAGAACCAATAATTACCAGGTTTTCAACGGTTGGGTTAGTCATTTTTTATTTTCAACTCATAACGACTTCATTTAATGAAATTATAGCAATTTTTGTCCTAATCTGGCGAGGTAATAATAGGGTTTTTCAAATAATCCTTAAACGCCTTCATAAATCTCTTTTAAACACATTTCCACTTTCACGGACTCTAATTTTAGTAGATCAGTCTCAGTTTCTAATATGTGTAAAAACCATTGTTTATCAGTTCCCCTACGGTAAATCATAACTAACAGTTGTTCCGGTTCAACTAATATATATTCCTGTAAACTTTCTACAGCGCGATAAAAACCAAACTTCCGCCCTTGATCATAATCTCTGGTCGAATCAGATAAAACCTCAATAATAGCGACTGGATTTGTTACAGTTGTTTGACTTTCACTGTAATAAATCGGTTCTCCTGCTATTAACATAAGATCAGGATAGGTAAAAAGATTAAACTCCGGTATCCATAACCGCACATTTTCCGTATAAACTTTTCCTTTTTGTTGACGTAAATGGGGTTTAAGTAACAAACATAAATTTGTCACTACTTCATTATGATTAGTTGTTCCTCCTGCCATTGGTATCATATCTCCATTGATCAATTCATGACGAATTTCTGCTTTTGCTTCTAATTCCAGATATTCTACCGGAGTATAAGTTTTTTGTGCTAATTGTGTCATTTTAATGTTGATAATTTTAATATTTTTGACAGTTTACATTTTTTAATTATAAGCCTTTTTGAACTATTGCTCAAAGATCGGGTCAAAAGCAAGTTAATATAAGAATTGATTATAGTTACAGAGAACTTATTTTAAATTTTAAAAGATTTCGCCCAAAATCCAGATTTTTGCCCAGAGATTATTGCTAATTAGTTGCAATTACTTGACGGAATCATGGGGTTTGGGGTATGATGGGAAAAATGAACATCTGGGGAAGTATAACTTAACCTCAAAACCCTATCCTCAAACCAAGTAAATTCGTGAAAAGTTATAAAACTCTGACGTAATTTAGGCGCGGCGATGCACGAGTTTTTCTAAAAACTGAGGGGGTAATTTTGAGGGGGATTGACAAAAAGGCAATTTTGTGCATTAGCTCCAGGGACTTCCCACTTCCCCCAATTAACCATACTATATTTTGATTAACGTTAATCCGAATAATAATGATAGAACGTATTCCAGAAGCGGAAGTTATGGATACTTGGGAAGAAGCCAGCGAGTATGATGGGATGGATTTTACCCAAGTTAATCAAGAATTTGCCGAATTAGCCATAGAATTAGGGCCAGAAACCGGGTTAATATTAGATGGGGGAACCGGGACAGCAAGGATACCGATTTTAATTGCTCAAAGGCGATCGCAATGGCAAATTACCGGAATTGATTTATCGGCAAATATGCTATTTATCGGGAATCAAAATATTGAGCAAGCGGGGTTACAGGAGCAAATAAAATTAGAACAAGTGGATGCAAAACAGTTACCATATCCTGATGATCAATTTGATCTCGTAATTTCCAATAGTATAGTTCATCATTTAGCTGATCCTCTGCTATTTTTTCAAGAAATTAAGCGCGTGTTAAAACCCCAGGGGGGAATATTTCTAAGAGATTTAACTCGTCCCTGTAGTGAAACGGAACTCAATAGTTTAGTTGAACAATATGCAGGAAACTGTAACGACCATCAGCAAAAACTATTTAGAGATTCCTTACAAGCTGCCTATACATTAGATGAAATTATTAACTTTATCGAGTCCGTTGGTTTAGAGAATATGAGAGTTTATCAATCTTCTGATCGCCATTGGACAGCAGAACGTTCCTATTCTCCTTGTTTTAAAGTGTCGTAAAATTCATGATCGGCTGTTCTTTTAATATAGGTGGGAGCATTAATGGGAAGACTCCCTCCGACTTGATAATCATAAAATGGTTGAAAATTTATATTCATAAATAATAGTCCAGGCGATCGCAAATATAAACACAGGAAACCTGGTTTCTAAGTTTTATTGACCAAACAAAAATAACCATAGCGGTAACGTTAATAATAAGAGTGTAGAACCCATTGCTAAATTTGTCACCGCTAATTCCCGATCTAAATTAAAGGCTTCTGCTAAAACTAAGGTGGCAAAAGCGGGAGGGGTTGCCATTTGTAAGACTAAAACTAATAACGGAGATCCCGTTAATCCCAATAGCGTTAATCCATAACCCAACACTAAAGGCACAATTAACATTTTGATAGTTAAACTCACAGAAGCGGGTCGAAAATAGCGCCAAGAATTAAGCTGACTCAAACGCATTCCCATTAACACTAACGTTAAGGCAACACTACTCCAAGCAATTCCCCTTAACCCCTGTTCAACTGGACTCGGTAGAGGAATATTTCGTACCATTAAACCGATCACCATACTAATTAAAGCGGGGTTGGTTAATGATACTCGAACTAATTGCCAAGGGTCTTGTTTTCCCATGCCAAATCTTGCAGCTAAAGCGACTCCTAATCCATAGGCGCCAATCACTGTTCCCAGTCCATCATAAAAGACCGCCCAACCGAAATATTGGGGGCCGACTAATGCTAAACTAACAGGAAAACCAATATATCCTGTATTCCCAACCATTGAGGCTAATAAAAAACTGCCTTGAGAGGGTAAAGATTGGGGTAAAATATCCACTTTAGGAATACGGCTTTGCCAGCGTAACCCCATCCAAGCTAACCCCGCACCGAGGAAAATAGCAGCCCAAGCCACTAAAGGAGCAATCCAAATCGAACCGGATAAATCTGCTTTTCTCAAAAATGCAATAATCGCAATCGGAACAACACCCCAATATAAAATTTGACCCAAATAATAGGGAACAATAGCAGGTAATTTTCGACCCAAAATCCATCCAATTAAAACTCCTCCAATCAGCCATTGATAAAGAGTTAGAAGTTGAGTTACAGAATTAGACATATTGATTCGGTGTTGACTGTTGACCGTTGACTGTTGACTGTTAACCGTCAACATGAAGTATTATAAAATTCAGCCTTTGATGGATGTGCAGGAGTGAAGCCGTTGAAGAATTCTAGTCTGCCTAAACAAGCCCAAACTGTCGCGGATGGATCAACAGAAGAGATTCCAGAGGCGATCCGAGATCTTCCCGTTGTGACCGTGGCTTCCACCCGTCCGCCTCAGAGACCGGGGCTATTCTGGAAAATGTTAGGGTTAGCAGTGGTCGCGTTCTGTACCGCTTTGGTGATTAATTATCAATTTGGAATTCTCTCTCCCAAGTCTTATGTCCCCATCGTAGAAACTATCGTAGAACCCAAGAGTTCTGCTACATCTTCCCCTGCTCCCACTCCCAGTGCTTCCGTGACTCCGACCGCCTCCGTGTCCCCAACAGCATCCCCAACCTTACCTGACAATTTACTGGGTCATCTCCCCTATGAGGAAGCCCCCGCAGCAGAGTTAAAAAGTATTAATGCTGATGGGAGTCATCGCTTACGCAAAGCCGCCGCCCAAGCCTATCAGGAAATGGAACAATCGGCTCATATTAGTGGGGTGAATTTAGTTCCGATTTCAAGCTTTCGTAGCGTTAAAGATCAGGAAACGATCTTTTTTGAGATTAAAGCCCAACGGGGACAAATTGCCACTAAACGTGCAGCAGTCAGTGCGCCGCCGGGATATAGTGAACATCATACGGGTTATGCCATTGATATTGGAGATGGAAATATGCCCTCGACGAACTTAAATATCAGTTTTGAACAAACTCAGGCGTTTCAATGGTTAAAAGATAATGCCGCTTTTTATAGTTTTGAGTTATCCTTTCCTAAAGATAATCCTCAAGGAGTGAGTTATGAACCTTGGCATTGGCGTTTTGTTGGAGATCGTGATAGTTTAGAAACGTTTTATAAAGCCAGAAACCTGAATTGACATCCTCCCACCACTAATTCGGAGTACCGAATATAGTAGGGGATTCCCAAGAATTCTTGGTTTGCAGTTCATCGAGCCAACTTAGAGCAAGAGCGTCTCCGTTCTTGAGCCAGAGGTTAGTTTCTCCCTGCGCTTTC
>CAITND010000202.1 GCA_903893625.1 uncultured Oscillatoriales cyanobacterium | reverse complement strand
TTTTGCTGTTAATAAATATCAAAATCGTTCGTTTTTAATATTTCCAACTTATTTGATAAAAATTAGAGGGAATTTGAAGGAAAAAATTGATGATTTTTTTTGAAGATTGCGATCGCATTTTTGAAAATGAAAACGCCCTGCCTTAGCAAGGGGGGGTTGGGGGGGTTATCAATTCCCAAAATCCAACAAATCGCCCGCGACAGAAACTCAACAATCGTTGAATATTCGATTATCTTTGATCAAGACATTTACATCTGGGTAATCCAACCAAACGGCAATATCACCCATCGCGCCACCAATATCGAACCCCTCAACCAACAAAACCAAACCCTCAAACAAACTATCCTCAAAACCCGCGTCTCCATCGGCAGTAAGGAAACCGACGACGAAGGCAACAAAATTCAACTAGAAAGAGAGTACCAACCAAACCAAACAGGCGGCTATCCCCTATTGCAACTCCTCCATCAAATTCTAATCGAACCGATCATCGACTTGCTACCCACCGATGCCAATAACCAGATCATCTTTATCCCCCACTACGACTTATTTTTAGTTCCTTTTGTCGCTTTGCAAGATAGCAAAAATCGCTATTTAATCGAAGATCATACTATCCTCACCGCCCCATCCATCCAAGTCTTAGAAATCACCCGCGAACATCAAAACCGAGTCCGAGGATTGAGACAAGCCGCCCTAATTGTTGGCGATCCAACCATCGATCCAAAATTCAAAGAAGATCCCTACAAACTCAACCAAATGTCTAGGGCAAAAGAAGCCGCCGAAGCGATCGCCGCCATTTTAGGAACCCAAGCAATTACCGGAGAAAATGCCACCAAAGTCGCCATTTTAGACAGAATGCTAAACACCCGTATCGTCCATTTATCTGCCCACGGACTCCTCGACGATTTCCAAGGTTTCGGCATTCCGGGCGCGATTATTTTAGCACCATCAGAAAACGCCGATGATGGCTCACTTAATGCAGCAGAAATCCTACAATTAAAACTCGATTCCGAACTCGTAGTATTAAGCGCGTGCAGCACCGGGCGCGGTAAAATCACCGGAGATGGAGTTGTCGGATTATCGCGTTGCTTCATTCTCGCCGGAGTCCCCAGTATCATCGTTTCCCTGTGGAATATGGGAGTGATATCAGCCAAATTGCTAATGACTGAATTCTACCAAAATTTAGCCCGGGGCGACAATCGAGCAGCGGCTTTGCGGTGTGCTATGCTAACAACAAAAGCTGAATTTCCGAGTCCCATAGCTTGGGCGGCATTCACCTTAATTGGGGAAACTGAAACTTTACCATTATCAACGGAAAAAATAGATTTAAGGGGTCTAAAAATGTCACTTCCTGACAATACCAAACCTGAAGAAATTGTGGCTGGTTTAAATAAATTATTAAAAACTTGTCCACCCTATTTGTTTGCTGAACATTTACCAGCGCTTAATGTTTCTGCGACGGATAATGTCGATATTATAGCTGAAAAAATCAAGGATTGGTGCGAAACCAGACCGGAAATTGAACAGAATTTAGAGAATGAAATCGATCAAATGGGTGCGGGTGGTACTGATAGCGATGCACCGGAAGAAATCGTCAGGGAATTTTACGAAACGTTAATTGAAAATCAGATTCGATTGGGTTTATCTGTGTCGTCTGTGGGGGAGGATGAAACGGATACAGACGAGACAACCGATTAGAAATCCGCCGCAACCCGCGCAGGCGGGTTTTGTCTGTGTAGACGCGATTTCAATCGCCGAGATTAGATTAGGAAATCCGCCGATTTCAACCCGCGCAGGCGGGTTTTGTCCGTGTAGACGCGATTTCAATCGCCGAAATTAGAGCGATTAGATTACAGAAATCCGGCGATTGGAAATCGCGTCTATACAAACGAAGTCCGCCTGCGCGGACTAAGATTGAATTAAGATAATGTCTTATATTTTCTTTGATTATGAACGAACCACAGCAAATTAAAAATCCTAGTATTACCCTCTATCCTTTCCACCTGCGGGATGATAGCGACGAAGGCTATGGGCAAGTAGCCAAAAATGCTCAAAATTTGTGGGAAAATCTAGCGGATAATGTTGGTAAAGAGTTTGATATTAACGAACTAAAATCCCTCAGAGACAAGCTAAATTGCTATAAAAACGGACATTACAAACCAGACGATAAACAGGAAAATCTGAATGACGGAAAATTACTAACGTCCGACGAAAAAACTCTGAAGTTTCAGCCCATTACTCAGCCCGATCGCCCGACGCTTTACGGTTCTATTTATCCCCTACGAATTCACGACACTTACACCGCAGATTTGACATTTTACTATCGAAATTCCAAAATAAAAGTATCAGAATTAACTCAATTAAATCCCCAAGGTTGCTTGTTGCCCAATGCAATTAAACCATCCTTGGGACAAACCTTATTGTTATACGCCGAACCCGCCGTTTATGATACTTACCGGAAACTGGCTGACGAATGCGTTAAAGCTTTTGTACAAAATAAACCCGAAAAATCAGTAGACTTTCGGGCCGAAGGAAAGTTATTTGGTAGTCCGATTTTTGAGTATGACAGCCGAGATGATGATGCGACTAAGCGGTGTCATATTCTCGTATGGCTAAAACAAAATCCCGAAACTTTAAACGCCGACGTTGCGGAGTTCAACATTTACTTGATTAATCTACTTTGTTCTCGCGCTAAAATCGTATTTGTGTATCACGAATCTCGAAAAAAGTATCGCAAAGCACAGCAAATAGTCGGCGAGTTAGAAAAGAAACTTCCCGAATTCAGTGAAATAGAAAAGGAACAAAATAGACAAGTTAAATTGCAGAAATTAAAGAAATTGCTGGCTGAAGTCCGAACTAAAATGTTTGATTGTGCTCAACAAATGCGGTATTTACAAGAAGATAGAAATACCATTGATACTAATGCTGAAAATTATGGTGAGGCTTTGACAAAAATTAAAAGTTTGTGCATCGACGGCGACAATTTAGACTTTTTGCAGAAGTTTTTAGATTTAGCTGAGAATAAATATCAACGGCAAATTGAAATAGATTTAAACTACTTAATTGCTAGTCAAGATTTGTTCCAGCAGTCGATATCTACTGTGCGAGGGATGGTGGATATTGAGCAGGTGGAATTAGATACGGAACAGGAACAAAATGAAAAAACGCGCGATCGCCAACTTGAGAATATCATCTTTTTTGTCGGAACTGCGATCGGTGGCGGACAAATATTTTCCGCAGCCTATCCTTTAATTAAGGATACACCAATTCAATGGCAACCCAATTTTTATCTACCTTTGCATCCCTTTGGTGCGACACTTATCTATAGTGTGCTATTCGGTTTAGGATTTGGCTTGGTAACATTCCCGATAGTTTGGGTAGCCCGAAAAATACTTTCCAAGTAAACCCTAAGACCTAACCCCCCACTGTTTCATTTTCACGGCTTCCCAACGAAGTAACCCCTATTTATTAACAATCCATTTCAGGAAGTACCCAACAAGCAACTTGATGGTCGGTTTCAATTAATTCTAACATGGGATTTTCTTGAAAACAATGTTCAATCGCAAATCGACATCGAGGAGCAAAGGGACATCCTGGGGGATAATCAATTAAATTGGGAGGAGTTCCTTCAATTGCTAATAACGGTTCTTGACGAATTTGATCCAGTCGGGGTAAACTTTCTAATAGTCCAATTGTATAAGGATGACGAGGGTTTTTATACAGTTGATGAACCGTTGCTTGTTCAACAATTTGCCCCGCATACATGACTAAAATTCTATCTGCTAATCCTGCTAATAATGCTAAGTCATGGGTAATCCAAATTACGGACATTCCCTGTTCATTTTTTAGTTGTTTAACTAACTCCACAACCTGCGCTTGAACAGTTACATCTAAGGCGGTTGTTGGTTCATCTGCAATTAATAATTTCGGCTGACATCCTAACCCCATTGCAATCATAACCCGTTGACGCATTCCCCCAGAAAATTCATGGGGATAGTTTTTTAATCGTTTTTCAGGACTGGGAATTCCCACCTGTTGTAATAGTTGAATGGCTCGATTTTTAGCTTGTTCTGAAGTTAATTTTAAATGAATTTGTAGAGCTTCAGTTAGTTGTTTTCCAATGGTTAAAACCGGGTTAAGGGAAGTCATCGGGTCTTGAAAAATCATGGCAATTTCATGACCCCGGATTTGTTGTAATTGTTGAGAACTGAATTGGAGTAAATTTTTCCCTTCAAATAAGATTTGACCTTGGGTAACTTTCCCTGGCGGTGATGGAATTAATCCTAAAATTGATAACACACTAATACTTTTCCCTGAACCCGACTCCCCAACAATTCCCAGGGTTTCACCCGGATACACCTGATAAGAAATTCCATTCACAGCCTGAACAACCCCATCGAGGGTAAAAAACTGAATGGCTAAATTTTTAACCTCTAATAAAGGAACCATAAGGTTTTAGGAAATTACGAATTACGAATTACGAATTACGAATTACGAATTGGGTAATAAACTGATAACTGGTACGGGCGGGTTCTTTTATATCTTTGTTAATCACCTCAATCTTGATGAACCCGCCCCTACAACTGATGACTGATAACTGATGACTGATTATTTAACGACTCGTAAACGTTGAGTGACTAACGTTATTCCTCCCTGACGCATCAAAATTGCAGAAACCCAATTATCTCCTACATTGTCAGGGGCTTGACCCACTTTAAAAACACCCCCAGAAGGTAAAAATTCTAGTTGCAAAAGTTCAGATTGAGTATAGGCTTTTGCCGTTACAGTTTGTGTGATTGCGGTTCCAATTAAGATTTCATTATTTAAGGGTTCTTGAACAATCGCATCAACCTGATATTCCTGACCGATTTTGATTTCTCCTGGCACATTAAAAACTACTGTTGGGGGCTGTTTTCCTAATGTTAATTGATTTTTTTCCGCTAGAATTTCCTGTTGAACAATTTTGTCTCCTTCAATTTGTTGTTGTGAGGTGATAGTTGCGGTTAAGCTAAACTCTCGATTTTTAAGCGTTTTCGTTCCCGTAATTTCTGTTAATGTTGTGGTGGTTAAGGTATTCCCATTTTGTTGCCAAGACTGTAATTTTGTGCGATAATTAAGCTGAGAGTATTGATTCCAAAAAGACGTTAAAACTTCTTTCAAGGTTTGATGATTCAAGCCATCGGAATTCGTAAAATTAGGACTATAAAAGCCCATGACGGCTTCGACATCCTGACGATTGGCGGCGGCATCAATTTGAGTTAAAAGATTGGTAATATTGGGAGGGGCTGTTTCCGGGGTTTCGGCATCAGCAGGTAAGGAAATTGCTGCACCCGTTCCCCACATTACCACTCCCAGAACTATAGAAAATAATGGGATTGTCCGTCGAAACAAGCTAGGGCGCGTCTCGACAAAAGACCCTTTGGGGAAAGATTGCTGTTGAATTTTTGGGAAAATTGTCATCTGATTTCAAAATTAAGGATGGGTTCTCAACCGATAAACGATTTGAGAATAGCGATTTTGTGTGAATTTTATGGTAACTTAAAAATTCATAGCACTAAATTGAACGCATAATAGGGAAAAAACTTGAGTCAAACACCCATTCGCTTACTCATTGCTGCTAGTGGGACAGGTGGACATTTATTTCCGGCGATCGCCACTGCCGAACACCTGTCCGATTTTGAGATAGAATGGTTAGGCGTCCCTGATCGCTTAGAACGGGAATTAGTTCCCCAACAATATCCCCTCCATACCATCTCCGTTGAAGGCTTCCAGCAACGCTTTAGTTTCGGAACTCTCAAAATTATCGCCAAATTCGCCCGTTCTTGGTTACAAGTACGCCATCTCCTCAAAACTGGGCAGTTTCGAGGGGTCTTCACCACTGGGGGGTATATTGCAGCACCCGCCATTCTCGCGGCTCGTTCCCTGGGTTTACCCGTGATTTTACATGAGTCCAACGCCTTACCGGGAAAAGTTACGCGCAGTTTTGGCCCTTGGTGTAATGCTGTCGCCTTGGGGTTTGCCGCCTCCATTCCCTACCTTTCCCGTGCCCATACCGTTGTCGTCGGAACCCCCGTGCGTTCTGCCTTTCTCAACGCTTCTGAACCCTTGTCTTTTGACCTCCCCGATGATGTTCCCGTTATTGTTGTCGTTGGAGGAAGTCAAGGCGCCGTCAGTGTGAATAAATTGGTGCGAGAGGCTGCTCCGACTTGGTTTGAAGCCGGGGCGTGGGTTGTCCATTTAACCGGAAACAATGACCCCAATATTGAGGCGTTAAACCATCCTCAGTATATTACAATGCCTTTTTACGATAATATGGCAGCCCTGTTGAAACGGGCGAATTTAGCCGTAAGTCGCTCAGGCGCAGGAACTTTAACAGAATTAGCCATTACCCACACCCCCTCGATTTTAATTCCCTATCCCTTTGCCGCCGAAGACCACCAAACCTATAACGCTAATGTTTTTGCTCAAGCGGGTGCATCGTTCGTTTTTCAACAACAGGATTTAACCGCAGACTTGCTGGCCAGTAAAGTTTTGTATCTGCTACAATCACCAGAACAGTTACAACAAATGGCTGAAGCCACAGCCTCCGTCGCCGTTACCAACAGTGCAGAACAGTTAGGGAATTTAATCCGAGATCTGATCCATTAGGAGGGACTGTATCAACAGGAGCAGTTTTTCTCAGTGATTTCCGTCACACGGGGATCAGAACAATATCACATCCAACCGGGATTCTACTCATACCCTGATGCCCGATAATGATCAATAGTAAGAACATAGAGTTTTCTGAGGGTGTGGGCATGAAATTCACAACAGTAGCCACCACAGTAGTGATAATGATCTTGGGTTTAACTGTTCCCGCTCAAGCCGAGAACCCCGCCCATCTCAAGCAGCTATTGGAAACAAAAAACTGTCCCGGATGTGATCTTAGTGGCGCTCAGTTAGTCGGTGTTAATCTTCAGGGTGCTAACCTCCGAGATGCTAATTTGCAGGGCGCGAACTTACATGGTGCAAATCTGAATGAAGTAAATTTCAATCGGGCTGTATTAACCGAAGCGAATTTAGAAAGTGCAAATCTCGTTGCAGCTAAATTACATGGTGCTAATTTGGAACGAGCTAATTTAAGCTATTCTAACCTGAGTTTAGCGGGTTTAGTGATTGCCAGTTTAAAAAATGCTGATTTAAGTCATGCTAATTTAATTGGGGCAAATTTAGAGAGTGCAGATTTAACAGGTGCTAACCTAAGAAATGCTCAACAATCCGTTGCCAATTTAGGTGAAGTGCAGTTAAAAGAAGGCAGCTTATATGGATTTGATATCAGTGGTGTTAATTTACGCGATGCCGATTTAACAGGTGCTAATCTCACAGGTGCAAATTTAACCGCTTCAGATTTAGCCGGAGCTACCTTAGAAAATACCACCATGATTAATGCAAATTTAATGGATATTCGTCGTTAATGACAAAATTCCATCTTCCCACGCCGTCCCTAAGTTGAGTTAAGGACGGCATTTTTCGTTTCTTCCTTCTTTAATCTCTACGCTCTCCAGTGATTGCCCGTGTTCTCTAAGCAATTGCCAAAGATCATTGTAAAAAAAGTGATCAATAGTTTGAATATGCTTTGAGAGTAATGGATCTATAGTCATGTTTGGGCGAATATCGCAGTAATAAACACCATCAAGTGGATTTAGCTTGATGGTGTAAGCTTTGAAATGCCCTGGTAAAAACGTTGCACTGATACCATAGCTGTTTTCCGCCTGCGCTTTTTTTCTCTGCACATCGTTTAAAAAAATTGCAATGTGAGGTAGGCTAGTGTTGGTTAGCTTGTTATATAAAAACTTATCTACAAAAATTTTATCAATCCGATCTTTACTTGAAGTTTTTACTGAACCAATAATTTTGAGTTCATCGTCTTCACTGATTAACAAATCATGTTGATAGCTTGTATGAAACAAAATTTCGTTATTTTCACCTTTAATTGGAACCTTTACTATTCCAGCAACGCATCCTATATTTAGGGAAGAAATGATCAGACGAATCAAACGCTCGAACAGATCTCCATTGACTTTACGAGCTTGATTAGATTTTCCTGATGGTAATGCGTCAAGAGCCGCACCAATAGATTGCTGAATTGTGTAAATTGTGCAAATTAAAACTTGCCTTAATTCATCATCAGGTAACTGTTTATCCCGTAATTGCTCAAGAACTTGAATAAACTGAACAGAAGCAACTTCAAAAGTCTCCTGTTCATACATGAGCAGAGAATTAATCGGGCGGGTAATATTGTAGTAACCTTCACTCTGATATTGATAGAATTGATAGTGATTTTCGTTTTGTGAGACAATTCTAGCTTGTAATCCTGTCTTCATAAATTGTAAGTAGTTTCTGCAAAAATCTATGTAATCCTGAAGAGTTTGAAAGCGTTCTTTATTGACTGCATGATTGACTAAATTTGTTAAACTCATCTTATAGATTCCCTTCTTTCTGTCTGCTTACGATCTAGGGCTATCCATTCTTCCTTTGTCATGGGACAAACATTTTTAAGCCGTTCAATTGCCCAAGAGTTGTATTCAATATTTAGATCACATCCCATCCAACGACGACCAAGTTGCTCGGCAACGACAAGGGTTGTTCCTGAACCTGAAAATGGGTCAAGAACTAAATCTTTTTCATCAGATGAAGCCAGAACAAATTTCCTTAATAACGCTTCCGGCTTTTGGGTGGGATGAGGCGTTGTTTCACCCATGCCATTACAAGTTGTAGGGATTTCTATGACATCTTTAGGTTTTGCACCTTTTGGGTTAGGTGTCCAACTCTCATGTTTTTTAACTCCTTTCCCATAAGCACTGGTTTCTGCTTGGGGATGAACAGGATATTTTAGTGTGTGTGCGCTGTAAGGAATTCTTATATCATCAATATTGAGTTTTACACTATCAGATTTACGAAAGTGAATAATACTCTCGTGAGAACGTCCCCAATCACTTCCCAAATTCGCTTTATTTTTATAGTGCCAAATTAACCAACGGCAACTTTTGAAATATTTTGATGCTGGATGCTTTAAATCTGCTAAAATTTCGGAAAAGCCACAAATATACAAAGAACCTGTTGGCTTTAGAATCCGCGAAGCTTGCCTAATCCATTGAATTGACCATTCAATATATTTTTCTTGATTTTCAAAATTATCCCAGTTAGCCTTCTTAATATTATAAGGTGGATCAGCAAAGATTAAATCAATGCTTTCGGAATCAATCGATGTCAGCCAATCAATTGAATCCCCTTGATAAAGTTGTCCGTGAGGATGTAAATATTGCAGTTGAAACCCTTGCGTCAGAGGTTGCAACTCTAGCTCAGTCACTTGTTTTTCTGAAACTACAATCTCTAAGGGGAGGTGTGCCATTCTTAAGGGTTGATTAGAACTGATCACTTTCGCTGATCTGTTGTCACTACTGTAAACCAATAGGAGTCAATTATAGTACAAGCCGTATAACATCTGAAAGATAGTACAACTTCCTCCTACAGAATAGCTTGACTCAACAAACACGCTTCTAAATCAAGACTTGCCAATTTTTCATAAGCATGATTAATAAAACGTTCTCCTCGTAACGCTCCTGTATTTGCCCCCGGACAAATATAGTGCAAGGTATCAGAATTAAAGCGTTCTAATATTAATCGAACACTGTTTAATTGTCGTGGCCAAGGTCAGGTTTTTGTGGTGCGTAGCGGTACAGGTTGACCTTGGAGATTTGGTAATAGATGACGCCCGGTGAACAAAAGCCCTTGATGCCCACTAAAATAAAGACAGGATGAACCAGGAGAATGTCCAGGTGTCCAAAAAACGGAACTCTGGGAACTCAGCGTTAACTCATGCTCAAATTTAAACTAAGTTGTTCATCGGGCTAAAACTAGGGATGATTATGCTATTTTGGTTACTCATTTTAGGCGTAATGACTTACTGGCTGCTGCAACGGGGTGTGGCTCAAATCACCCGTACTCCTGTTTGGTTGCTGTGGTTGGTGATGATGACCCCAGCATTCATTTGGGGAACGTGGATATTGGTCTATGACCAAAAACCCATTCCCGCAGAGTTAGTGATTATTCCCTTTATTCTTTGTCCGTGTTTATACTGGTTTTTAGTCCAATGGGGTCGTCTTCCTTCTCCTGCACCCGAGTCAGACTCCACAAGGCCAACGGAACCGACTCTCCCCCTGGAAAAACAGACCTTACCCCGTCCTCTGGATCAACGGGAAGAAGACACTCTCCGCACTTGTTTTCCTTGGACAGTCTTTCCCCTGCATAATATTGAATATCGGTTACAAGCTGTGATTTGTCGGGGTCAGTTACGGTCTAATCCTGATGTAGCCTATCAGACCATTCGAGATAATATTAATGCTAAATTTGACGATCGCTTTTTAATTGCCTTTCAACAAGATCTCAAAGATAAACCGTTTTTTGCTTTAGTGCCAAATCCCGATCGAGAAACAGCCGAAAATTCTTTTCAAACCGAACCCTTAAGCCGTCCGATTCTAGCTTTAGCTCTATTATTAATTACCCTATTTACAACAACGGTAGCGGGTGTTCAGATGGTAGATATTTCTCTGGAAGCTTGGCAGGCAAACCCCCGTTTATTATTAGCAGGATTACCCTATAGTATCGCTTTAATGGCAATTTTAGGAATTCATGAATTCGCCCATTATTTAACGGCTCGTTGGTATAAAATTAAAGCGACTTTACCTTATTTTATGCCGATTCCGTTTTGGTTAGGAACCTTTGGTGCTTTTATTCAGATGCGATCGCCATTTCCCCACCGAAAAGCCTTATTTGATGTTAGTATTTCTGGCCCTTGGGCGGGATTTATCATCAGTTTACCGCTATTAATTTTAGGGTTAAATCAGTCAACAGTTGTTCCTTTTGATCCGAAAAACTCTGGATTTTTAAATTTTGAATCCTTGAATCCGAGTTTTTCGTTTTTATTAACAGTATTGAGTAAATTAACATTAGGTGCTGCATTGACTTCTGAACAAGCAATCCATTTACATCCAATGGCGATCGCTGGATATATCGGATTAATTGTAACAGCCTTTAATTTAATTCCAATTGGGCAATTAGATGGCGGTCATGTTGTTCATGCTATGTTTGGTCAAAAAACCAGTCTGATCATCGGTCAAGTGGCTCGGTTTTTAATTCTAATTTTAGCCTTAATGCACAGTGAATTTTTGGTTTTAGCTCTGTTATTATTCTTTTTTCCAGTACAAGATGAACCCGCCTTAAATGATGTCACTGAATTGGATGATATTCGGGATATTATCGGGTTTTTAACCTTGGGATTATTATTGTTAATTCTATTACCAATGCCTGCGGTTGTTGCTCAATGGTTAAATTATTAAGTTTTCAGAGAATAGGGAATAGACAATAGCAAATATTTCAGAATTTCACATTATCTTAAAACCGCTCTTGAAGCTGGATAATAAAATAACGCTTGAAATTTAGATTGTCTTTCCTGTAGGGGTTCAGGGGCTTCATCCCATAAACTTTCATAGAAAAAGAACGAAAACCCTAATCCATTTTTACGCGCGGCTTGCACCTTGGCTTGAATTTGTACCATGGCTACGGGCTGATTTCTTAATCCTGTTAAAATTCCTACTCCTGTTGGAATTTTGCGCTGTGCTTCTTTAATTTCAGGCTGAGTCATTTCTTTAACAAAACTGGGTAAATCTGGGCGATAAATCTGCACAATTAACTCATCAACTAGATTTTTTTTCACCCAACCGACCCAATCTTGAAGATGACGATTATAAGCTGTATAATAAGGATTAGGAGCAACAGAAAAAATCGCTTTAGGATTTTTTGCTTTCACCGCTTTATTCAATTTTTCCACAAATTGTGTGATTTTATTCGCCCGCCAACGCATCCAAACTTCATCTTTAGGATTACTGGGAGGTGATGCTTTAGTCTCTTGTTGATACAATTTAATCGTATAGGGATCATAACCAAATTCAATGGGTAAACTCAAGTGATCATCAAACTGAATTCCATCCGCTTGATATTGGGTCATGACTTCCAAAACTAAATTTGTAATTAATTGTTGTACTTCTGGATGAAACGGATTTAACCAAACGACTTCCCCCGCGACCCCTTCCCAGGTTTGACTTCCATCTTGGCGGCTTGTTAACCATTGCGGATGATTTAATGCTAATTCTGATGACGGTGGCGCCATAAATCCAAATTCAAACCAGGGAATTACTAATAACCCTTTTTGATGACTTTGAGTGATTAAATCTGCTAAAACATCCTGTCCTTGTAACCCCCGACGAATAAACGGTTGAAACCCCCCCGCTTGAGCAACTCCACTGGGATAAAACACATAACCAGAATTCCAAACCACCGGATAAATGGTATTAAAATTTAACCGCGCCAGATGGTTGACTGCTTCCTGTAATTTAGGATGATCTCGTAGAATATCGGTGTCATTAGTTGTCATCCAAACTCCCCGAATTTCCTGAAAAGGTTGGGACGGAATTGTGATACCGGGATAAGCCGATAACGAAACCGTCAACAATATTCCCAAAACCATCAAAGAAATAGAGTTAAGGATTTGTTTTGTATGTTTGGAAAAACGATATCGCCACGAACTCTTCGTCATGAAACCCAATTGTATAAGTTTAAAGAAGAAATCAGCAATTCCCGCAGGAATCCTGTATTTTTAGAATATTTTAATAATCTATCAAATTTTGTTGACTTTCTCACATTTGTTGACAATTTTGGCTTAACCTCCTATCAGGAGGGAAGGGTGGGATGAATGGCGGGACAACTGAGGCTAGGAGTTTCCCCAGTTTAAGCATCAGGAGGTTGGATAAGCTGTTAAGCATTTAAACCGTATTCTGTAGCAAGCGAGGACGCTTGCACTTGCATTGGTTGCACGATTTCCGAATCACCCATTTAGATGTTTAATAGCTTAAAGCTTCTGCTAAATATTCATATTGAGATAAATGATTATAAATTTGAGCAGAAATTCTGATCAAAGGTTGATTGTCATCCTCCCAAGGCATAATCGGAACTTCAATTTTATATTCTTGCCAAAGTTTTTGATTCAAATCAGAATAATTTTGCCATCTTTTCCCAAGAGGTAAAACCGCCATTGAACCGATCATATCATCAGGACAGGGTAAAGTTATTCCTGTTTTTTCTGATAATAATTTTCTGGCATTTATCGCTAAATTATGATTGGTTTTGATTAATTCCGACCATCCTCCAGGTAATAGAGAACCCATAAATTTAATTGCTTCAGGAATAGATAAATAAGCACTCGGATCGGGGGTTCCTGTCCAGTCAAATTCTAATAAAAATCGAGAGCGATCGCTACGGGGAGAATTAGCACCATGACTAATTGTAAGCGGACGAATCAACGATTGTTTATCCCGTTGTACACATAAAAACGCGGCTCCTTTGGGTGCAGATAACCATTTATGGCAATTTCCGGTATAGTAAGTTGCCCCAATTTCTTGTAAATTTAGCTCTAACATTCCGGGTGCATGGGCACCATCAACTAAGGTATCAATTCCTAGATCAGTTAATTTTTTAATTATCTCTTTAATTGGAAAAATTAACCCTGTTTGGCTGGTAATATGATCGATTAATACTAATTTTGTTCGAGAGGAAACCTTTTCTATTAACGCTTGAATAATTTGTTGAGATGAAGCCACAGGAAAAGGAATATGTGCTATAATGATTTTAGCCCCTGTGTGAATTGCTACAAAATCTAATACATTTCGACAAGCATTATATTCATGATTTGTGGTTAGTAATTCATCCTGTTCTGAAAAAGTAAGCGATCGCAAAACCGTATTTATTCCCGTTGTCGCATTGGGAACAAATACCAATTCTTCAGGATTTGCACCTACAAAATTAGCTAATTGTTGTCTAGCATCATCGAGTAAAGATTCATATTCTCGGACAAAAAAATGGAAAGTTTGTTGTTCCAGTTGTTGTCGAAACCGATATTGAGCTTCTAATACAGGACGAGGACAAGCACCAAAAGCGCCATGATTGAGAAAAGTCACCTCTGGATTAAATAGCCAATACCGATGAAAGGGAGAATATTGGGGTTTCGTCTGTAAACAAGGATCTTTCATAGTTGATAATATTAAGAGCTAGAATAATTTTAAACGAATCCTGATCCCATTATTTTTTGGAATAATTCTTTCAGATTCCAGTAAATTAGAAATAAAGTATGCTTCCCTAAAACCAATGGTAATAGCCAGCTTTTTCCAGTTCTGGCGACATCTAAAATGGGTTAAGTGGCAACCTTGTTCTGTTCACACCCATTTAGTTAAACTGATTGATCACAGTGCTGATCTCGTCGCTGATTTATTGATCGCCTTGTTTCCTATCCTGATCAAAGGGATTAAGAGGGTTCATCGGCGAATCATGCGTTTTTGCTGTTTTTTTCTGTATTTGAATTCCAGAACCTTCAAACAACTGATTCATGCCACTATAGAACAACGATTACCAGGTTTTGCGGCGGAAATGGCTTATCATGCTACCTTAGCATTATTTCCGGCGGTATTGGCTTTATTAATTGCCTTAAGTTCGTTTGAATTATTGCAAACTGAACTCTATCAAATGGCAACTTTACTGAGTCAGATTGTCCCGGAAGAGGTACAGAGTTTAATTGGAAATGGAATTGAACAATTATCCGTAACTCCGAGTTCTAGTTTACTCTCGTTTAGTTTTCTTGTCTCTCTGTGGATTTTTTCGGGTGTTATTAGTGCAGCAATGACGGCATTAAATCATATTCATCGCGTTGAAAATAAACATCTTCGACCGTTTTGGAAAAACAAATTAATTGCATTAGCCTTAGCATTGGGAACACTATTCTTATTAATTTCAGCATCAGCATTAGTCTTAATTAGTGATTTTATTGTTGAAGGAATGGCTCGTCAAAGTTGTATGATTGAAACCGTTGGCAATTGTGCCTTAGAGGATTTAGCAATTTGTATGAGCAAACCTCCGGTACAAAGTTGTTTATTACAATCAACTCTATTAGAAACCTGGAAACAATTCCGATGGCCGATTACATTAGGCATTGTTTCCACGAATTATGCCTTTATTTATCGTTATGCTCCCAGTTACCGAGAACCCGGAACCCCTTTAATGCCAGGAGCTATTTTAGCGGCTGTATTTTGGGCTTTTGTGTCTAATTTATTTCGCTGGTATGTTTACCATTTTGGCAACTTTAATATTACTTATGGCACAATTGGTGCTTTCGTAGTCTTGTTACTTTGGCTGCAAATTAGTTCCTTAATTATGCTGATTGGTGCTCAACTTAATGTTATTGTGGGAGATGCCATGAAAACCCAATCCTAAGCAATGAATCAACCTTTATCATTACAAACAATTGCTGAACAAGTTCAAGAATTACTACAAGCTGAAACGGTTGTTGTTATGCTGGCAGAATCCTCTGGTGAGCAAGTTTACTTTGCGGCAGCCGTAGGAAAATATCCAGCAGATGTTGTGGGAAAACGAGGAGATGCAGCGACATCCGGTTTGCCTGGAATAGCGTTTAAAGGTTCATGTCCTGTTTTAGTCGAAAATACCAAGGGAGATCCTCGAGTTCGCCAAGATACTGCACAAGCTTGGGGAATTCAAACTGCTTTAGCGATGCCTTTATTTTCCCAGGGTCAACTTTGGGGTGCTTTAATGGCCTTGAATCGTTTAGACGGGGAACGTTTTAATCAAGAAGATCAGGAAAAATTAGTCAACTATGCAATGATAATTTCTGATCGTCTTCCCAGCACTCAAAATTTGGAATTCAGAGGTTAAAATTGAGGAATAGAGAATTAAATATTCTCATAAAAAACAAAATCCGCGACGTTACTCCCAGCTTTGTCCATTGGGCTTCAAGCGGGAGTTGTGGCGCGGTAGATTTAGAGCAAGCTTCTAGGTCATGAAACACCTGAAACTAGAACATCCGCTTTTTTCGGAAAGCACGTCTTTGACGTTGGTTAGCGATGGCTTTACGCTTACGCTTTTCTGGAGGGGTTTCAAAGTGACGTTTTTTTCTAACGTCCGCCAAAATCCCGGCCTTAGAAACTTCACGTTTAAAACGTCTTAAGGCTGACTCTAGCTGTTCATTTTCACCCAGAATAACTTGGGTCATGTCCTCTCCTTAATAGTCTACAACAACATTTGAAAATTTTTTGTGAGATTATTCCCCTTTATGCCATATTACAGCAATGGTGAAGATCTCGTCCATGTTTGTGAAGGCTACAAACAGGCGCGTGGGGTGGGGTGTAGAGCCTAACTTTAGCGGCTCACCGAACTTAAAACGCCAGTAGTAATAGAGAGGATTAGTAAAATCCAAATCACATAACCTGGGATAAACGCTAACAGGGATAAACCCCTGAGCGTCCATAACAATAGCAGTAGGCTTGTTATGAACGCAAACAGGTACGAAAACAGCAACTTTTGGGAATAAGGAGATCGAGTCACAGATATTACAGGGCTTGAGACGCTATGAATCTAGCTTAACCCAAGACCTCAAAAGTATTAGAAGTAATTAAATCCGCCTGTACACCCGCAAGACGTGCTAAGGATTGATCTCCGACACGAATTAGGGTAGAAGTTCCCTCTTGGGTGATGGTCAGTTGATTAAACGTTAAACCTTCAGACAAAACTAAGAAATCTTGTCCGACTTGGAAATCGATGATCTGATCAAAACCTGTTTCAGCAGACATGATAAAGCGATCGCTACCCGTCCCTCCACTGATCAGATCATCGCCGAGATCTCCAAACAGCCAGTCATCCCCGGCGCCCCCGCCCAAGGTATCATTTTGTTGTCCACTATAGAGGGTGTCATTGCCATCACCACCGCAAAGCTTATTGGCTCCCTCATTTGCGGAGAGCAGATCATTCCCTGCACCGCCACTTAATTGATCTTTAGCTGAACTATCATCAACGGTATTATTCTTGCCCAGACCGCCATAGAGAGTATCATCTCCATCACCACCGCAGAGAATATCAGTGCCTTGATCGCCGTACAGGAGATCATTTCCGGCATCTCCATAGAGCATATCATCCTGCTCACCGCCATATCCTGTATCATCTCCCTCTCCGCCCATGAGGGTGTCGTTGTTGCGGTTGCCAGACATCCAATCATTTCCGGCTCCCGCCCAAACCACATCAGGCCCATCTCCCGTGTTACTGAGATCATCGGTATCAATACCAATACTGAGATTATCGGCAAATATGGTGTCATTACCCTGATCTCCATAGATCGTATCCGTGCCTAGCTCACCTCGGAGGAGATCGTCACCTTGGCCCCCAAAGACAAAATCATTGCCGGGGCCACCATAAACCGTATCGTTACCGACACCGCCTTGCAGTAAATCGTCTTCTGTGTAGCCATAGAGGACATCCTGTTCCTCTGCTTCCACCACAAAACCATCGGTGGGGCTGCCAATCACGGTATCATTCCCCTGATCGCCATAGAGGGTATCGTTGCCGTGGTCTCCAAAAATCAGGTCATCATTTTGACCGCCATATCCGATATCGTTGCCATCTCCTGCGTTCAGGGTATCATTGTTTTCATTACCCGATAGAAAATCATCTCCCTGACCTCCACTGAGCCAATCCCGTCCCTCCGAGTCTTGGGGAACAGAAGGATCATCAATTCCGGCTAAGAGGGTATCATTTCCTTCTTGACCCTGAAGGGTATCGTTGCCATAGCTACCGCGAAGCAAATCATCACCCTGTTCTCCTTCAACCCAATCATTACCAGATAAAGCATCAACGGTATCATTCCCTTCACCGGCGTAGATGTTTTCATTGCCGGCAAAGGCTGTAATCAAATCATCTCCACCAAAGGTAAAGATACTTTGATCAGCAATGTCTGCGATCACAATATCATTGCCCTCTGTTTCATTGAGAATACTTGAAGTGGGATTAGGTGAAGTTAAACCCAGTATGGGTGGTTCAGGGAATAATACACCAGGTAACTCTGGAGCAGGTAGACAGATATTACAGGTATTATTCGGTTGTACAACGGGGGGGGTAATCGGTGTGGCATTAGCGATAGACAGGGTAATCGTGGCAAGATTAGAAACCGTCCCTTGATTATCGGTGGCAGTGAACTTGAAACTGATATCGCCGCCAGAGAAGGAAGGATCAGGACTAAAACTGAGTTGAGTTACCTGGTCTGGGGTCAAGGTTTGCACCTGCTCCAAAGTGGTTACGGGATTACCCGCTAAAAATAGGGTTCCTTGCCCAGAAGGTGGCAGGGTGATAATCGTAAACGAGACAACCGTACCATCTGCATCCGTAGCCGTTAGGGGTGGAATCGTGATCGTATTTCCATCATTGGGCAGATCAACAATTTGGTTAGATTCGGCAACAGGGGGCTGATTGGGGGGTTGTTCAAATGGTGCAGCGACCACACCAATAGTCAGGGTTGCTGGATTAGAAGTTGCTCCGAAATTGTCCGTTGCCAGATAATTGAGAACAAAGGAACCTGCAAAGTTAGGATTGGGAGTGAATGTTAGGGTTTGGGCTTGTTCTGGGGTGAGTCCTTGTACCTGACTCAGATCCGTAATCGGGGTTTGACCTAAGAATAATGTTCCTTGTTCAGAATTAGGCAAGCTGGTGAGACTATAGCCAACGATGCTTCCGGTTAAATCCGTTGCGACTAAATTCGGTAATTTCACCGAATCGGAAGTATTGAGAACCCCTGAAAGATTAAGGTTTTCAGCCACAGGAGGTTGATTGGGAATCGTCACCCCAACTTTAGCGGGATTTGAAGTAGCACCTTGATTATCCTCAACGGTATAACTCAGGGAGGCAGATCCAGCAAACCCTGGAACTGGAGTAAAGGTAATATTGCCCTGATCATCAACCTGAAACGTTCCTTGATTGTCCAGAGTAATCGTTTTTTGTAGGCCTGGAGTATTGGGATCGAGATCCACAGTGGCTAAATTCAGCGTGCCATCGGGGTCAGTGATCTGATCGCTAATATTAAAGGTAATCGGGGTATTGGGGGAAGTTTCCAGACTTTCATCCGTCGCAACTGGCGGCTGATTGGGTAGGGGTTCAAAGTTTAAGTTTACGGTTTTCCCAGGTGATGTCGCGCCTTTATCATCCGTGACCGTAAAACTAAAGCCACCGCCATCGAAGTTACCCGTAGACTTAAATTGCAGTTGAGCCGCTTCTTCTGGGGTCAAAACCTGATTGGGTGTTACAGGTTTACCATTAAGGAGCAGTACCCCATCCGCCGGATCGGGGAGTTCAGTAATTGTAAAACTGGTGATTGTACCATCCGTATCTGTTCCTGAAAGCGGAGGCACGTTAACAGTGCTATTGGGTTGTACAGGCAGATCTAAATCGTTGGCAACTGGAGGCAGATTCACCTCAATGGGGACTAAAGACACCGTAGCTGCTGTCGGAGAAAATAATCCTTCGTTATCTATGGTTTTATAGGCAAAAACAACCTGATTTGAAGAACCTGTAGATTGAAATTGCAGTTGCGCCGCTTCTTCAGGCGTGAGAATTTGATTGAGTTCGACGGGTTTTCCATTCAACAACAGCACACCATCGGCAGGATCGGGGAGTTGAGTAATCGTAAAACTCGCGATCGTACCATCAGAATCGCTACCCGATAACGGGGGAATAAAGGAGGTACTATGGGGCAAGAAGGGAACGTTGATGTTATTGGCGGTAGGAGGTTCGTTAACGTCCACCAGGACTAAATCCACCGTTGCCGACTGCGCCGAAACCGTACCCAGATTATCCGTAGCGGTGTAACTAAAGCTACCGCCGTCAAAGTTGCCTGTTGCTTTAAATTGCAGTTGAGCAGCCTGTTCCGGTGTTACAGTTTTATTCGGGTTGACAGGGTTTCCATTCAGTAATAACACCCCATCCGCCGGATCTGGTAAAGCTGTAATCGTATAATTGGCAACAGTTCCATCGGCATCTGTACCCGATAAACTCGGTATATTTACGGTACTATTCGGAACAACTAGGGTATTTAAGTTATCGGGAATCGGAGGTTGATTGACTGGAGGTTGAATCAAACCAATACTTCCAGCACCCACAGAAGTCAAACCTTGATTGTCTGTTACGGTGTAACTAAAGCCCCCGCCATCAAAGCTACCCGTAGATTGAAATTGTAGACGAGAGGCTTCATCGGGGGTTAAAACCTGATTGGGTGTTACGGGTTGACCATCGAGGAGCAGCAGCCCATCTGCTGGATCTGGCAGTTTAGTAATCGTAAAACTTGCGACAGTCCCATCGGGATCGCTGCCCGATAAGCTAACAGGAACAGTAGTATTAGGAGTGACAGAAACGTTCAGGTTATTCGCCACAGGGGGTTGATTCACCGGAGGCGCGATTAAACTAACAACAGCAGGGCTTGGGGAACTTAAACCTTGATTATCCGTAACGGTATAAGTAAAGCTACCCCCATTAAAGCTTCCTATGGCTTGGAATTGCAGTTGCGCTGCTTCTTGAGGCGTTAAAACTTGATTCACCTGCACAGGTTGACCGTTGAGCAACAATACCCCATCGGCTGCATCCGGTAAGCTGTTAATGGTGATACTCGCTACTGTTCCATCAGGATCTTGTCCAGATAAGGAAACGGGTACGGTACTATTCGGAGTTAAAATGAGATTAATATTGTTCGCAGTCGGAGGTTGATTCACCACCGGAGGCTGAATCAAAGTTACCGTTGCTGGGGTGGAGTCAGTGGCTCCTTGATTATCCGTGACCGTATAAGTGAAACTACCCCCATTAAAGGTTCCTGTGGCTTGGAATTGCAGTTGAGTCGCTTCTTGAGGTGTTAAAACCTGATTCACCTGCACAGGTTGACCATTGAGCAGCAATATCCCATCGGCTACATCCGGTAAGCTGGTAATTGTAAAACTAGCAATACTACCATCGGAGTCACTTCCCGATAGTGAGAGTGGAATCTTACTATTCGGTAATACCGCAGCATTCAGGTTGTCTGCTACCGGGGGTTGGTTTCCTGGAATCACCGCATCCACCGTCACATTGACTGTGGCTTTACTGGTTCCCCCGTTCCCATCACTGATGGTGTATTCAAAACTCGCTGGCCCTGTATAGCCGGGGGTGGGGATAAATACAACTTCTCCCGTATTCGGGTCAATACTGACCGTCCCATTGCTGGGATTGCTGACATTTTGAAGGGTAAGGGTATTCCCATCGGGGTCAGTGTCATTAACTAATAGTTGAGTGGGGGGTAAGGTCAGGGGTTGATCTTTTTGGGTGGTGGCGGTGTCATTGACGGCTACGGGGGGAGCAT
>CAITND010000201.1 GCA_903893625.1 uncultured Oscillatoriales cyanobacterium | reverse complement strand
CTGCTCCCCCTGCTCCCCCTGCTCCCCCTGCTCCCCCTGCTCCCCCTGCTCCCCCTGCTCCCCCTGCTCCCCCTGCTCCTCTTCTCCCCCTGCTCCTCTTCTCCCCCTGCTCCTTTCTCCCCCTACCCCTCTTCTCCCCATTCCGCCATTCCCTGCTAATATAGCTACATCAGTTTCTCACCGTTGGGGAAGTGGCTCGTGCGTATTCCACTCGATTATTACCGAATATTAGGCTTACCGATTCAAGCAACTCCAGAACAACTCAAGCAAGCGCACCGCGATCGCACTTTGCAACTTCCTAGACGGGAGTATTCTGATTTGGCGATCACCGCACGCAAGCAATTGATTGATGAGGCGTATGCAGTTCTATCGGATGCCGATCAACGTCAAGCTTATGATATGGGGTTTCTGGCCAAAACCTACGAACCCGAATCAGAAGTCAAAACTCCCGCTTTTGGCAAACGTGCCAGCAGCGAAGCCGCTGCTTTAGAAGCGGTCATCGACTCTCATACACCGAGTATTGAGATCGAGGATAAACAATTTGTGGGGGCATTATTACTGCTCCATGAATTAGGGGAATATGAAATGGTGGTGAAATTATGCCAACCCTATCTCAGTAATGGCAGTATTGGTCTAAAAGATGGCCGTTTTGGTGATCCGGCTCTGATAGTTCCTGATATTATTTTGACCGTTACCTCAGCCTATTTAGAACTGGGTCGAGAGCAGTGGCAACAAGGACAATATGAAAACGCCGCCTCTTCCTTAGAAGCGGGACAAAATCTATTATTAAGAGAAAGCTTGTTTGCCAGTTTGAGAGGTGAAATGCAAACGGATCTCTACAAACTCCGTCCCTATCGGATTTTAGAATTACTCCAACTTCCCCTAGAAAAAGCCGCAGAACGTCGTAAAGGCTTGCAACTCCTGCGGGAAATGCTTCATGAACGGGGCGGCATTGATGGTCAAGGGGAGGATCAATCTGGTTTAGGCGTCGAGGACTTTCTGCGATTTGTGCAGCAACTCCGTCGCTACATAACCACCACTGAACAACAAGCGTTGTTTGAAGCCGAAGCTCGTCGTCCCTCTGCCGTTGCTACCTATTTAGCGGTTTATGCCCTAATTGCTCAAGGATTTGCCGAAGCTCAACCCGCCCTAATTCGCAAAGCCAAATTAATGCTGATGCAGTTGGGGCGGCGTCAAGATGTGCATTTAGAAAAGGCGGTTTGTGCCTTATTGTTAGGGCAAACCGAAGAAGCCAGTCGTTCCTTAGAATTAAGTCAGGAACGGGAACCCATTGCTTTTATCCGAGAAAATTCCCAAAATTCCCCGGATTTGTTACCTGGATTATGTCTCTACGCCGAAAGTTGGTTACAAGATGAGGTGTTTCCCCATTTTCGGGATTTGCTCGATAAGTCGGTTTCCTTGAAAGATTATTTCGCCGATCCCCATGTCCAAGCTTATCTGGAAGCCCTGCCCAATGAAACGGGCAACGCTTCCAATGAGTGGGTCGTTGTTCAGCCTCGCCGTCCTGCCACAACCCCAACTTCCTCCTCCAAGTCCCCAGCCCCAAAATCCAGTTCAACGGCCACGAATATTCAACTGACTAAAACCCCCTCAGAACCTCCCTCGCTTACACTGACCGCCCAGAATCCAGATGTATCGGGTTCTGGGATTAAAGAATCAGTCACCCCGATACCGTCCTCCCCCCCACCTCCGAGTGTTCGGACTTCTGTGGAAACTGGTTCTGCCTCAACCTCGTTACAAGGAAGCCGTAAAAGTCCTGAATCTTCCCGTCGCAGTCCCGCTTCATCTGGGGAAACTCGACCTCCTGCGGCTGAACCCACACCTTCGGCTAATATCCCCCCGACTTCCGCACAGACAAACGCTTCTCCCCCTGCCAATAGCAGTAGTCTCCGTCGCATTCAACGGAAACATGAGGCTGGTAAATGGGGTCGGTTGATTATTCTCGGTGTTGGGGGATTAATCGGGGTTTGGATACTGTGGTTTTTACTTTCCCGAACCTTTGGAGCCTTAGCTAATGTTTTGGGATGGTCTGGGCCAACGTTGAAAGGGGAACAGGCAATGGTGCAGTTAAACCAGCCTCCGTTGGCTATTCCTGAACCCAAACCCGTGACCGCAGAGCCAGAGAAAATTACGCCGGAAGTGGCTGAAGCCAAACTCAATCAATGGTTATCGGCGAAATCCGCAGCGATGGGGCCAGATCATCAAGTCGAAGCCCTACGGCAAATTTTAGTTGATCCGGCTCTAGCTCGTTGGGTAGGGCTGGCAGAAACGATGAAACAAGACGGTTCCCATCGCACCTATAAACACAGCCTCAAAGTCACTGAGGTACAGATGGATCAAGCTAATCCCAATCAAGCTGTAGCCTATGCGGATGTTCAGGAAGAGGTCAAATCCTATAGCCAGGGTCAAGTCCAAAACAGTAAAGATGACTCTTTACAACTCCAATATCGCTTTATTCGCAAGGATGGCGAATGGCGGATAGAAGATTGGCAAGTCATTCCTTAATCCCGATTTCCCCTCCCTTGAGCTATCTTTTTTTCCCTCTTTGATCCCAAAGAGGATTTTTTTTCTTTCAAATGTCAGGATTTCATGACATCATGATCCCCAAAACCCTTAAAACCGTGTATATTTACTCATCAATACCTTTGTTTACCCCTTGACCAAATCAGACATTTTCTGCAAGATGGTCATTAATCAAGCGATCCCCATGATCCCGAAGAATTTCTACAGAGTTATCAGTCTGCTGTTTAAGCCAATGGAGATCACTCTTTTATGCCAAAGGAACGTCCACTTTTAGAAGATATGACCTTGCGGCAACTCCGCAGGGTAGCAAGTGAATATGGCATTTCTCGCTATAGCCGGATGCGTAAATCTCAGCTTTTAGAAGCTATTCAGGAAATCGACAGTCAGAAGTTTGGAACCCCTAATCCATCACGCGCATTGGAGGCACAAGAAGAAGTGGAAGTCGCAAAGTTTTCCCTAGTCGGTCAAAACTATCAGATCAGTGATTCCTTATCCTCTGTGGATGAGGGTTTAGCCGATTTACCCGTCGGATATGGTGAAAGCCAGATCGTGATGATGCCCAGAGATCCCGAATGGGCCTATGCTTACTGGGACGTTTCTAACGAACAGAAAGAAATGTTTCGGCGTCAAGGCGGGCAACAACTGGCCCTGCGAATCTGTGATGTCACTGATATTGATTTAGAGTATCAAAGTCCCCACAGTATTCAAGAATATCCCTGTGATGAATTGGCGCGGGAGTGGTATTTACCAGTTCCAGTGAGTGACCGCGATTATGTAGTTGAAATTGGTTATCGCTGTGTTGATGGCCGTTGGTTAGGATTAGCCCGTTCTGCGGCGACTCGGATTCCTCCAGTTTATCCCGCAGAATGGATTGATGATCAATTTATTACGGTTTCCTGGGAAGAAGAATTACAGGGGAAAACCTTCTATGAATTCCCCGTCCCCAGCAAAACTTATGTCCTTGCAGGAGTTCGCGACGATCTATTTGGGTTATCCAAGGAAGCAGAAGCCAAACGTATCGCAGGTTCTCTGTTTGGTTCCATGCACCAAGTGGTCAAACCCCAAGAGACAGTGAGTTCCTTTATCTTCCCCTCCGGCGTGGGAATGTGGGCGTCGGTCGTTGGCGAAACCATGTCCGGTGTCGGCATCACTCAAAGCTTCTCCGGCGTGGGAATGTCCGGTGTGGGACAAATCATGTCCGGTGCAGGTATTGGTCAAATTATGTCCGGTGTCGGTATCGGTATCGGTCAAACCCTGTCTGGTGTAGGAATGTCCGGTGTCGGTATGGGTTACACCCAGTCCGGTATTGGTCAAACCCTGTCCGGTGTCGGACAAATTATGTCTGGTGTCGGTATCGGTCAAACCCTGTCTGGTGTTGGTATGTCCGGTGTCGGTATAGGTTATACCCAGTCCGGTGTGGGTTACACCCAGTCTGGTGTTGGACAAATTATGTCTGGTGTCGGTATTGGTCAAACGATGTCGGGTGTAGGAATGTCCGGTGTCGGTATGGGTATCGGTTACACCACTTCTGGTATCGGAATGTCCGGTATTGGTATTGGTGAAATCATGTCCGGTGTGGGATTAGGTTACACCACTTCCGGTGTGGGAATGTCTGGTGTTGGTATCGGTATCGGTCAAACCCTGTCTGGTGTAGGAATGTCCGGTGTCGGTATAGGTTATACCCAGTCCGGTGTGGGTTACACCCAGTCTGGTGTTGGACAAATTATGTCCGGTGTCGGTATTGGTCAAACCATGTCTGGTGTAGGAATGTCCGGTGTCGGTATGGGTTATACCCAGTCCGGTGTTGGTTATACTCAGTCCGGTGTTGGTTATACTCAGTCTGGTGTTGGACAAATTATGTCCGGTGTCGGTATTGGACAAACCCTGTCCGGTGTGGGAATGTCCGGTGTGGGTATGGGTTATACCCAGTCCGGTGTTGGTTACACTCAGTCTGGCGTTGGTTACACTCAGTCCGGTGTTGGACAAACCATGTCTGGTTTTGGCTATACTCAATCTGGCGTTGGTTACACTCAGTCCGGTGTCGGACAAACCATGTCTGGTGTTGGCTATACTCAGTCTGGCGTTGGTTACACTCAGTCTGGTGTTGGTTACACTCAGTCTGGTGTTGGTTACACTCAGTCCGGTGTTGGTTACACTCAGTCTGGTGTTGGTTACACTCAGTCTGGTGTTGGTTACACCCAGTCTGGTGTTGGTTACACTCAGTCCGGTGTTGGTTACACCCAGTCTGGTGTCGGACAAACCATGTCCGGTGTTGGCTATACTCAGTCCGGTGTTGGTTACACTCAGTCCGGTGTCGGACAAACCATGTCTGGTGTTGGCTATACTCAATCTGGTGTTGGTTATACTCAGTCCGGTGTTGGTTACACTCAGTCCGGTGCGGGGTTAGGCTATACAATGTCTGGTATGGGAATGTCCGGTATTGGCATGGGCGCCTCAATGCCACCTGTACGTCCTCGTGAGTTCTGGTTAGTGGCTGATGCTGAACTAATTATCTATGGTGCGACCGAACCCGATGCTAACTTAACCATTGGCGGACGTCCCATCAAACTTAACCCCGATGGTACATTCCGGTTACAGATGTCCTTCCAAGACGGTTTACTCGACTTCCCGATTTTCGCCGTTGCTGCGGATGGAGAACAAACCCGTTCTGTTCACCTCAAGTTTGTGCGTGAAACTCCTGAACGTCATACGAATACAAAAGAAGAAGCAGTACCCGAATGGCTGCACTAATTTTTTGAAATCAAAACGTTAACAACTTAATACTTTAGAATGATGCACCCCTCGACCCCAGTTGAGGGGTTTTCTATTTTATTAAGATGAAGTCAAACGAACAACCGTTGAATCAATAGAATTGAGGGAATTGAGCATTTGATTAAGTTCAATCCCTAAAATTGTATAATCTTTTAAAACTCGACGGGTAGGGGTATAGTTTTGATCCGTCGCAAACTCTTCTAAGCGAGTCACTTGTAAGGTTTGTAAATGGGTTTGTATAGATTGAATGGCGGGTTCAAAATCGGGTAAAGCGGGAGGTAAGGTTTCTGTTAAAATTGCATGAACTAATGACGGAAAAAATTGATTTACTTGGTCAACAAAAGTCGCTAACTCAGGATGGGGTTCAGTCCCAGTAAAATGTTCCAATTGTGCTAATAGAACACTCACAGAACGGCTAAACCGATGTAAATAAATTAATAAGGTCATTTTCGGTTCAATGTTCACAGCAGAAGTATAGGGATCACTACTTAATTGTTGTAAAGCTGCTTGAGCATTAAAATAGGCTAAACGGGTTTTTTGTCGTTGTTTGATGATCACGTTTAAATTATAGGGTGTCGTTCCTAAATAAACAGATAAAACGGTATTAAAGTAATCATGAGAAGCTATAATTGCCTTAACTAATTTAGCCGATAACTGTTCTTTTTCATTATGTCTAAATAACACAAACGCACCCACAAAAGCTAAAGCTGCACCCACACAAGTACAGAGTAAACGAACTATCGCAACTTCCCAATTTCCCCCTTGTCTACTCATTTCTAATCCAATGGCAAAGATAGAAATAAAAAATACAGCTAAACCATAATGAAAGGGAACTAAAGAAAATCCTAAAATCATAGAACCTAAATTAATACTTTCTAAAATTAATGAATTAGGAATAATCATCCAAAGAATCGGAGTAATTATTGCCCCTAAAATTGTTCCGAACATCCGATGAAAGAACCGTTGAAAAGTTCCGCCAAAATTAGGTTGTAAGACCACTAAAATAGTAATAGTTAACCAATTTCCCTGGGGGATGTGTGCTAGACTATAAATGGCAACCCCGATAGTTGTCATAATTCCTAAGCGTAACCCATGACGAAAAAAGCTAGAGTCAAAGGTAAAGTTATCTAGCAAGGGATCAAACCAAGAGGTAATTTTAAATCCTGATATGGTTTCAATTTCTTCAGAAATAATTTTATTTTTTTGCGGATGACTAATGGATTGATTATTTCTAACTTGGGTTACAGTTTTCGCCGTACAATCTAATTGACGAATAATCGTTTCTAAGGTGGAAACAATTCGTTCTATAACGACTAATGCGGGATAATCTTCTGCATGATCGGCAATTATTTTTTGTTGAAGTTCTTTTTGTTGTGCGATCGCAATAACAATCCGTTTTAAGGGAGAACTATCAACGGAAACTGATTGATTCCAAAAAAGTTTAACTAAATTTTGACAAAATACAGCAATTTTTTCTAACGCATCATCAACTAAAATACAAACGGTGACAAATTGGGGATCATGCTGATGGAGTTGGACTAATTCTGTTAAATTAACAATAGATGTAATTAAATTATCTGCATCCTGAATTAAAATAATAGCTGCTTCCCCTAACCTGGTATTTCCTAATCTTAATTTACGGTCTAATGTCCAAGCTTGACGTGCATTTTGTAGGGTTTCTCGAAGTTGAATCACCCGTTTTAACTCTTCTATTTCAGATCGATTTTGAGCCTGATCAATATATTTTGATATCCCTTGATAACATTGAGTAATCGATTTTTTCAGGGGAAGATAGGGATTTACAGGCCAAATTGCTAAACATAATATCATTGTCCACCCACCCGCTAGGAGACAAATCATCATTCGTTGACTGGCAATTTCCCAACCTCCAGACGGTAAATTTAGGGTAAATAAAGTAAACAGTCCAATCACAATTCCAGAGAGAACCCCGGGATGTCCATATAAGGCAATATACCCCGCTAAAAATAAGCTAAAAAATGTTAATATTAGTTTGAGAAATAGAAGATGTGAAACGAGAGTTACTAAGACAACTAATCCCGTAGAGATCAAAACCGTAAATAATAGAGAAATTGCCCTTGTGGAATAAAAACCTCCCGCATCACTCAGGAGAAAAAATAAGCTAGAAATTCCAACAGACAAACCAATATTAGGATTAGCAGTTAATTGTCCTACTACCAGAGAAACCCCTAATGTAATGGCAATTCTTAATCCTCTTGCCAGTTTAATATTACCACTGGGTTGCAGGAGAAAACTAAAGTGTTTATTGACAAAAATTGCAGTCATAAAATAACCGTTATAAAAATTTACTCATTAACGTACATTCCCAAATCAATCGCGGTTGCACATAATTTAATAAATATTGTCGGGTTTTTTCTAACTGTTTTAAAAACCGATCATCAATGATTCCCGTTTTTTGTTGATTTTGCCAATCACAATGTTGTAAATAATCCACTAACCACAATTGCGCTTCACTATCCAAAGTTTGACTAATTTCCTTCGCTAACTCTAAGGCAGACCTTAAGTTAGGCGGAGGTTGTTTAACTTTATTTAACAATTCTACAGGAATTGTTTGTAATTGTTGCATCAGAGCGATCGCTTGTCCAGGACTTCCTTGCGCCATTGCTAAAATTTCAGAATTGGATAAAATATCAGTATAATTCTGTTGGGTTAAAACCTGCTTCATGCCTGCATCTGTTAACCGATAAAACGGGATTTTTGCACAGCGAGAAACCAGCGTTGGTAATAAAGCATCGATTCCCGGTGCAATTAAAATAATTGTCGCTTTTCCCGGTTCTTCTAAGGTTTTTAATAAGCCATTGGCGGCAGATTCTGCCATTGATTCTGCGTGTTCAACTACCACCATTAACCGAGAAGCTTCTAAGGGAGGACGACCCAAAAATTGACTAATTTCTCGAATTTGTTCAATCCGAATTTGAGGCGGTGCTTTCCGTTTAACTCCGGCTTCTGCGGCTTCTTTTGCAGATAATCTTTTTCCCTGATGTAAATAAGTGGGTTCTACCCAAAGAATATCCGGGTGATTTTTCTGTTGAATTCGAGAGCGAATCTGTTTTTCATTAACTTTTTTATCAGGATTTTGACAAAATAAAAATTCAATAAAACAATTAGCCGTTAACGTCCGACCAATACCATCAACTCCAGCAAATAAATAAGCCGGAGCCATGCGATTTTGTGCCACAGCTTGGGTTAATAACTCAATCGCAGGTTGTTGTTCAGTTAATCGATCAAAAAAAGCATTCATTTTATTTCAATAAACTTAAAGAATTAATCCCCATTCTGCTAATTTTTGACTTAAAATCAATTGAATCTTTTCCGTAACTTGATCAACATTTAACGTTCCATCAATCGTTATAATTCGCTCTGGGTCAGTTTTAGCTAATCGTTGAAACCCCTGTTGTACACGCTGATGAAATTCTAAATTCGCTTGTTCCATGCGGTCAATTTTGCCTCGGTTGCGAGTTCTGGCGAGTCCGAGTTCCACATCCACATCTAACCATAGCGTTAAATCACTTTCTAAACCCTGGGTCGCAATCTGATTCAATTGCTCAATTAAACTCAGATCTAAACCTCGACCATAACCTTGATAAGCGATGGTCGAGTCGGTATAGCGATCGCATAAAATCAGCGTTCCTTGGTATAATAACGGTTTAAGAAACCCCTCAACGTGCTGGGCGCGATCGGCAGCATACATCAATAATTCTGCCCGATCTTGAATCGGTTCTTCTCCCTGATATTCTAATAATAAACGTCTCAATTCCTGGCCTAAGAGAGTTCCCCCTGGTTCGCGGGTCATGACCACAGGTGCATCCGTCAGACCTTGTAACCAAACCTGGATACGCTGCATCTGAGTTGTTTTTCCCCCACCTTCAACACCTTCAAAAACAATTAATTTTCCCCGCATCTGCTGATGATCTCTTACCATTCAAAACGTTCTCTAATCGTGTATTCTTATAATAATGTCTGGAATAGACGATTACCCTTAAATTAGGGTAAACTTAACCTGATTTTTTAAGATCAAAATTGTCCGTCGCACCTCTGGAGTTCTCTATGGCCCGCTACACTGGATTCTTTATTGTTAATGTCGGGATCGAAGATCTACGACCGATGATGATTGATATCCTAGAATCCTGTAATCTGGAGATCACTTATCAAACCCCAAGCTCAATTATTGCACGGGAAGCCATTGGGAAAGTAACGGTACATGAATTAGTGATTGCTGAAGTTGTATTTGATACAGCAACTTCCACGTTAAATGAAACCAAAATGACCGTTTATATTAAAAATGAAGCGTTACCCCTACAAAGTGTCAATCACTGTCGCGGAATCTTTGAACAAATCAGTCAATTAATTATTGATAACCGTCACTGGGTGCTTTTAGAAAGTATTGCGTTATAAGAGACGCACCGGAGCACGTCTCTAAACTTTACTGAACTTTGAGCAAATACTTCCCTTTTCCTTTACTATCATAAGCGTTAACAATCACACGGTAAGTTCCTGTTTTTGGTAACGTGACAGTAATTTGAGAATTGGAATTATTTTGATCAATATCATCATGTTCTTGCAGTAATTCATTATCTGGGGTAAACACAGCAAGATAAGTATCAAACTCAGAACTTTCTAAGGAAATGGTAATTTGTTGACCTTGCGTTCCGTCAAAGGTGTATTCATCATACAAACTTTGATCAGAAGACAAAACCTGATCTCCATCTTTCAGTTCCCCTTTCTTGTCCAACAATGTTGAACTGGGTGCAGGAGGTGTGGCTTCTGGAGAGGGTTCAGGTGTTGGAGTTTCGGCGGGTGTTGGAGTTGGTGTTTCGGCGGGTGTTGGTGTTGCTTCAACCTCTGGGGTGGGACTCACAGAAGGTTGGGGAGTCGGTGTTTCTTGAGCTACAACTTTTTCCAGTGTCAACCCGTTTAATAGAGTAGAATTAGAAACTTTCAAGACATCCAGCAGTGGGGTTTGAGCCAAAATCAATACCCCCATTGTTGTTGTCCAAATTAACATTTTTTGCATAAATAACCTCAATTGATTAGATCATTCCGTCGTTAACGAACGGTCAATAAATATTGACCTCGACCCGTTTTATCATAAGCATTGACAACCACTCGATACCGACCTGTGGCGGGTAAAGTAACCCGAATGGCTGCATTTTTATCTGAGCGACTCGCATCATCATTTTCAGCAATTAATTCTCCCTTGGGGTCAAATAACGCTAAGTAAGGATCAAAATCCCGACTTTCTAAACGAATCCAGATAGACTGACCTTGCTGTCCATCAAAGGTATATTCATCATACAAGCTACCATCAGATGATAAAACAGAATCTTTATTTTCTAATACCCCTTCTTGATTTAAAATTAGACCTTTTGTGGGATCATTAGGTGAGGATGCTGTTGCTTTCAACTTCAAACGATAAGATCCTGACTCTCCCGCTTCATAGGAATTGACTAATAAAATATAAGTGCCATCCGTTGGTAAAGTAATACTAATTTTTGCATCTTTCTCTCCCCCACTATCATCATCTTGAGCCAATTCACTCCCATCTTCTGTTAACAAAATTAAATAGGAATCAACCTCTTTGCTATTCATTTCAATAGTGACTTGTTGACCCGCTTTTCCCGTAAAGGCATAAACATGATAAAAACTATTATCAAAGGGTAGAACTTTATCCCCCTGTTTGAGAATATCTGAAATTTCCGGGCCGTTTAATTCAATCCGTTTGGCATTCTCCATTTCAAAAGCCGGGGTTTCTGGCGGCGGAGTGCGCGGAGCACGTCCCTCTCTCACCGCTTGCAAAAACGGAGGGACTTTATCAACAGAAATTGCAAAACCAATACCAATATTCCCCCCTCCCTGACCCCGTGTAAAAATTGCTGTATTCACCCCAATTAATTCCCCTGCACTATTTAGTAAAGGGCCGCCGGAGTTACCCGGATTAATCGCCGCATCCGTTTGAATCAAATTCCGCTCTTTATCTAGGCGGCTAACAATTCCCACCGTTAAGGTGTTTTGGAATTGACCAAAAGGATTTCCAATAGCAAAGGCTCGTTGACCGACTTTCACCGAATTGGGACTAGCAATGGGAATAGTCGGCAAGTTTCTACCATTGCGAATTTTCAGCACCGCTAAATCGAGTCCATCTTCACCAAAAGCCATCACATCCGCTTCTAATTTGCGACCATCGGCTAAGGTGACGGTGACGCTTCCTCCACCGGACACAACATGAGCATTAGTTAATACTAAACCATCGGAACTAATAATGGTTCCACTGCCATTGGTTTTTTCCGTGTCAATAGAAACAACGGCGGGACTCGCCTTGTCATAGACTTGAATATTGGTTTCTTCTTCCGTTGCTTCTTGAGCCAAAATCAGACGAGAATCACCTGAATTAGAAATTAAATCGGGAGCGGAGACAGAGGATTGAGGTAAAATCGAAATCGTTTTAGATAGACTGGCGTTGGCAACCGGGACATTAATTAAGGCTCCAACAGTGAACAGTCCAAATGTTGCAAATCGCAAAAATAGGGAATTCATAGGTCTTTCTTTCTGGCTGGCTATCCCGCCTAAATGTACTTGGTTTAAAATGCGCCTTTTCTATCCCGGAGGAAGCGGGGCGGGTCTACCGCTATAAATCTGTATCTAATTACAAGTTAACCGAAAGGGAACTTGGGTTAATCGTTTTTTCTCCTCACACTTCGGATAATTTTAATATAGCCTTAAGTTATCGGCTGAGGGTAGATGTAGCACTGGGCCAAACACTAGATTAATTCTCCAGTCTGAGGTCTGAATCGGGAATTTGTTATTTGGAATTAAAACGCTCTATTTCCTGTTCAAATATTTCTTTAAAAATTCGGGTGGCTTCGGGTTGAATAATTTGGGAGACTCGTTGCATCGATTCTTGCAATAATTGGGGCATGACACTAATCGTTTTTTTGCCTGTTGGTGTTTTATAAAAATCAATCATCGCCTGCAAATCTTCTTCGGTAAAATATTTATCATAAAGGGGATAATAAACCGTTTCTATAATCGTATTAAAATCAAGCTTTTCCATTAATCTTTGATTATATTGAGTGACAATTCGATTAATATCCTTGTTAATTTTATTAATCATTTCTGCTTTTTTAGCTTCAGAAATTCCCGATGATTCAGGAATAATAGATTTTAAAATCCCATTAAACTCTTGTTGCAGTTGTACGGCGGTAATTTGACTGACTTGGCGAAACAGTTTTTCTCCGCCCGTGATTTCAATCAATTCCCTAATCAGTTGACGTTTTTCTTCAGAAACAGGTTGTTGAGATAATTGTAAGGGAGGTTCGGTAACAGATTGCGCTTTCACAGGTGCAGGGAAACTCACCCCTAAATATAAAACGCTTCCCAGTAATAAAATTTGCTTTAAGAACACACCAAACCTCCTGATTTTTGCGAGAATATTGCCAAAATGCGATCGCTCGTTAACTTTCTATCTCTCTATCTTAGCAAAAATAATAAAAAATCCCCTGCATTCCGTTGAAACGAAGGAAAGCAGTGATTGATATCATCACCGAGGAAGAATATATTTTAATAGGGACAAGCTGCGGTTTTATCTTGATGTAATTGATAGGGACAGAATAGACAACGCATAATTAAGCCTAACTCATATACCTATCTTGAGAGCTAGAGTGTTTCTATGTCATCCATCCAGAGAAGTAAAAAAACTGTAGTCAAGGCTTCAGAAACAAGATTAGTCCTGAACATAGGTATAATGTTTTACAGGATATAAAGGATTCCCTAAAATTAACAATGACACCCTCACAACAATTTGATTATCAAAACATCCAACCCATTAGTCAACCCATCGAACCCAAGAAACAAGGCGCAAAACGTCATTGGGGTAGCCATCCCTATTTTACTCGACGTGCTTGGAATGTTGTTCAAGAATATATTCGCACTTTTAGCCAACCCGGAGATGTTATTTTAGACCCTTTTGGGGGTTCAGGAGTCACAGCAGTTGAAGCTTTGGTCTTGCGTCGCCAAGCTATTCACTGTGATATTAACCCAATGGCTAATTTTATTTGTTCTCAAATTGCTGTTAGTCCGATCAATATCGAAAGTTTTAGAATGGCTTTCGATGAAATAGAAAAAAATTGCAAAGAAGCTATTAATTTAGCTTATTCTATGTCAGATCAAGAAGCTGAAAATTTAGAAATTCAATATTGGTATCCTCAAGAAATTAAATTACCCAAAAAAGCCAACGTAGAATATGTCTATGAACTTCACACAAAACGTCAACTTTTTTCACTATCGCTTCTCCTGCATTATATAAACAAAATTTCAGACCCTACAATCAGGGGACTAATGAAACTTGCATTCTCAGCCACCTTAAATAAAACTAATTTAACTTTTAGTGGAACACCTGGCAGGAAGGCAAGCCGTGGAGATAGCGGTATTATGCGCTGCTATCGTTATTTAGTTCTCCGTAAGAGAGTAGATTTGAATGTGTGGGAGCAATTTGAACAAAAATTTAAAAATACTGTCAAATTTAAGCTAGAAACCAACTTATTAATCAATGGTTTTTATAAAGATAATTTTTCTGTATTTAATCTATCAGCAACTCAACTTAGTCAAGAAATCCCTAAAGAATCTATAGATTATATTTATACTGATCCCCCTTACGGTCAACATATCGCATATCTGGATCTGTCTACAATGTGGAATGCTTGGCTAGGTTTTGAAGTCAGTGATAGCACTAAAAAAATAGAAGTAATAGAAGGAGGTGATTTAAGTAAATCAAAACAAGAGTATATTAAACTTCTTGAAACTTCAATTCAAGAAATGTTTAAAGTTCTTAAATTTGATCGTTGGATGAGTATTGTTTTTGCTCATAAAGATCCGGCTTATTGGGATGCTATTGTTAAATCATCACAGGAAGCGGGTTTTGAATATGTTAATACAGCAGTTCAACCTTCTAGCATTCAATCTTGGCACAAACGAGAAAATCCTCTCAAAGTTTTATCGGGTGAGTTAGTTCTAAACTTTCGCAAAGTTAGAAATCCTAAAACAATCGCTATTACTAAAGTCGGTACTGATGTTGTACAATTGATTAAAGAAGTAGCTGAATTAACCATTGTCAAAAACTCAGGAGCTTCTACTGAAGATATTTATAATGCCTTAATTCCTAAATTGTTAGAAAACGGACTTCTAGGACAAGTAAAAAAACAATTAGATGATATTACACCTATTCTTAAAGAAGAATTTATATTTTCTGAATTGGATTATCTTTGGAAGATTAAACCCAATACCAAAATAGGTTGTTTTATTCCTCTGGAAGATCGGATTCGTTTTTATCTTATAGATTATTTACAATTCCTAGAAAGACAAGGACAGTCAGCCACCTTTGATCAAATTATATTTAATGTAATGCCTAATTTAATTAATGGTACAACCCCGGCTAATCAAACCATTTTAAATGTTTTAGAAAAAATCGCGTATTCCCCCGATGGGAAACACTGGCAATTTGGCAAATCTGATATCATTCAAATGGAATTAGATTTAGGAATTTCCTTTGAAAACCCTTTATTCCCAACTCTCAGTTTTCCTAAAGATCCCAATAAAATAGAACACGATTGTATAATTTATATTTTAGCTAAGATAGCTCTATCCGTAGGTTTAAAAGTTCATATTGGTAAAAAAGAACAAGCGACAAGCAACTGGAATGGGGAAGCGTTTAATCAACTATCTTTGTCTAAAATGCCCATTAAGAAACCTCTAACGGATTGGCAAAAAAATAAAATTCAGCAAATTGATTTAATTTGGTTTGACAATCAAGGTGATCCCGTTTTTGCGTTTGAAGTCGAAACAAGTACCCCGATTACAACTGGAATTGAACGGTTTATGGAATTATTAGAAATCTTCCCAAATCTCGCTAAGAGTCTGGTTTTAATTATTCCTCCTAAACGATTAAGTAAAATGAATAAATTGCTTAAAGACTCTCACTATATTGGTCATCCTTTATATATGGAGAATAAATTAGTCTACAGTTTTTCTCAAAAGATTGTAGAAGTTTACCAAAAAGTATCTGTGCTCAATCCTGTTAACTTAGAAACAGCAATTCGAGAAATTCAGTTAACTTTAATTGCGCCTAGTCTGAAATAACCTATAAATCTGTAGGGGGTGCGTGCGCGGAGCTTACACCCCCTACAGATTTTAATAATCATGGCAGTTTGAGCAAAATCTTCAAATATCAGGTATAATGTAAGGTCGGTTGTGTAATCTTTATACAGAATTTTATTAGAATGGCAACTCAGCCAACGATTGCGATCTCTCACCTCGGTTGCGAAAAAAATCGCATTGATACCGAACATATCCTCGGCTTATTGGTACAGGCAGGCTATCAAGTCGATTGTAACGAAGAATTAGCCGATTACGTTATCGTCAATACCTGTAGTTTTATTGAAGCCGCTAGGGAAGAATCGGTTCGCACCCTGGTAGAATTAGCAGATGCGAAGAAAAAAATTGTGATCACAGGCTGCATGGCGCAGCACTTCCAAGAACAACTATTAGATGAACTCCCCGAAGCCGTTGCCGTTGTAGGAACCGGAGATTATCATAAAATTGTCGATGTGATCAAACGGGTCGAACAGGGAGAAAGAGTTAAAGAAATTTCCGCCGAACCCACCTATATTGCTGATGAAACCGTCCCTCGCTATCGTACCACCAGTGAGGGCGTTGCCTATTTGCGAGTGGCAGAAGGCTGTGACTATCGTTGCGCCTTTTGTATTATTCCCCACTTGCGCGGAAATCAACGATCGCGTACTATAGAATCAATTGTTACTGAAGCCCAACAATTAGCCGATCAAGGGGTTCAGGAAATAATACTCATTTCCCAAATTACCACCAACTACGGACTAGATCTGTACGGTGAACCCAAACTGGCAGAATTATTAAGGGCATTAGGAAAAGTTGATATTCCCTGGATACGGATGCACTATGCCTATCCAACGGGGTTAACCCCAAAAGTAATTGCAGCAATTCAAGACACCCCTAACGTTTTACCTTATTTAGATTTACCGCTACAACATTCCCATCCCGATGTGTTACGCGCGATGAACCGTCCTTGGCAAGGACGAGTCAACGATCAGATTATTGAAAAACTGAAAACCGCCATCCCGGATGCGGTACTTCGTACCACTTTTATTGTCGGTTTTCCTGGGGAAACTGAGGAACACTTTGAACACCTGCGCGAATTTGTGCAACATCACCAATTCGATCATGTTGGCGTGTTTACCTTCTCTCCCGAAGCAGGAACCCCCGCTTATGAATTACCGAATCAACTCCCGCAAGCGGTCATGGATGCCCGTCGGGATGCCTTGATGCAGGTACAACAACCCATTTCCCTGACACAAAATCAAAAGTCGATCGGAAACGTTGTAGACGTTCTAATTGAACAACAAAACCCCCAAACGGTCGAACTGATCGGTCGTTCTTCCCGTTTCGCCCCCGAAGTAGACGGCTTAGTTTACATTGAAGGCGATGCCCGTTTGGGTTCACTGATCAAAGTCCAAATCACCGATGCTGATATTTATGATCTCTATGGTTATGTCTTAGAGTAGGTTGTCCGTCGAGGGTTAACCGTCAACCGTCAACCAATTTAGAGAAATCGCGGCAAACTTTACGAAATTTGTTGTTATGTTTCTGAATATTAAGCGTTATCCTAGAGAGAGATGGTCTATTAAAGGGTCTGATTGACTAAGCAACCTCAAAAGGTTGTGACTAAGAGTGACTTCAGGAACTTTGAAGACCTTGGAATATAATTAGGTTCCAAGATGCCCCTGAGACAGCGTAACTCAACTTTTGTAGAGAGCTACGTCAAGCGTTATAGCAAAACCAATAAACCTCTGCATCGTAGTAAAAGTGTCTCGACTGAATAGGGTAAGGTCAGGAACCGGGCTAAAACACATAGACAGGAGAATTAATGAGTCCATCTTTTGCAAGCTTAGGAATTTCCGAAGAACGAGCGAGTTATCTGGAAACAATAGGCTTTTCTGAACCTACCACCATTCAGGTCGAGGCAATTCCGCATATATTGTCTGGACGTGACGTGGTGGGACTGGCTCAAACCGGGACGGGCAAAACAGCCGCCTTCTCATTGCCCATTCTGGAGCAACTAGACACAAGTGCTAAAGGCGTACAAGCGTTAATCCTGACCCCAACCCGTGAATTAGCATTACAAGTCAAAGAAGCGATTCGGAAAATGACCGATGATCGCAGCTTGTATGTGTTAACCGTATATGGCGGTCAGTCCATTGAACGACAAATCCAACGCTTACAACAGGGCGTTCAAATTGTCGTCGGTACACCCGGACGGATTTTAGATTTACTCAATCGGGGTAATCTAAAATTTGATCGGATTAAGTGGTTAGTGTTGGATGAAGCCGATGAAATGTTAAGCATGGGCTTTATTCAAGATGTGGAGAAAATTCTCGAAGCTGTAGCCGAAGATCGGCAAACAGCCTTTTTCTCCGCTACGATGGAGCCTTCGATTTGGAAACTGGTGAAGAAATTCCTCAAAAATCCAGTCACGATCAAAGCCGAAAACCCCAAATCCACCCCCCAACGCATTGAACAGCGTGCTTATATGGCTCCCCGTGGGTGGTCAAAAGCACGGGCGTTGCAACCGATTTTAGAATTAGAAGATCCAGAATCGGCGATTATTTTTGTTCGCACCAAACAGGCTGCTGCGGAGTTAACCACATTCCTGCAAGCGGCGGGTCATAGTGTCGATGAATATCATGGCAACTTGAACCAAACCCAACGGGAACGGCTGCTGCAACGCTTCCGTCGTCGTCAAGTGCGGTGGATCGTGGCCACAGATATCGCGGCACGGGGATTAGATGTGGATCATCTCAGCCACGTTATTAACTACGATTTACCCGATAACGCCGAAAGTTATGTTCACCGCATCGGTCGCACAGGTCGCGCCGGACGGGACGGAATCGCCATTACGCTGATTCAACCGATTGATCGCCGGAAACTGCGGTTAATCGAGCGTCATTTGCGCCATAACTTCACGGTGTTGTCCATTCCTAAGCGCTCGCAAATTGAAGCCCGTTATATTGAACGTCTGCAAGGACGGGTGCGGGAAGCCTTATCCGGTGAACGGGTGGCTTCTTTCTTACCGATTGTGGCGCACTTGGGTGAGGAATACGATCCCCATGCAGTCGCAGCTGCTGCCTTACAACTAGCTTACGATCAAACTCGTCCGAGTTGGTTGGATTCTGACTTTGATGACCAGGAGGAAGAAACACAAATGTCTTCTTCTCCTAAACCTAAATTAAACCGTCGGATTTCTCGTCCTTCGGTGTCCCAAGGCGTTGAATAGAATTCATCGTTAAGGTTCAAAGTCGATTAAAGTAGAAACAGAGACGCGATTTATCGTGTCTCTCAATTTTTTTTGTTGTTAATTTTCCAAGGGCAATGCAGACTAATTCTCAGGACTCTAATCTTAGCTTGATCAGACAATGGGCGAATTTAATTGCGATTATAGCCGCATTTGGAATTAATGTATTAGCGAATATAGCCCCTTTTAATGGGTTAACGATTGGAGAAATTTCTAATACTATTTTTAGGGATGTTAAAATTGTTCCTGCTAATTATGCCTTTGCAATTTGGGGTTTAATTTATGTAGGATTATTTGCTTTTGCGGGTTATCAATGTTTACCCCAAAACCAAGAAAATCCGCGATTAAAAAAATTGGGTTTTGCGATTGTTTTAGCCTGTATTGCCCAGATCATCTGGGTATTTTTATTTCAATATCAAATGTTTTTTCTGTCACTAGGGGCAATGATCGCTATTTTAAATTCGTTAATTGTGGCGTATTTACGGTTAAATATTGGTAAAGTTAGAGTTGCCCAAAAAGAACGTTGGTGTGTTGATATTCCGATTAGTATTTATTTCGGTTGGATTAGTGTGGCAACAATTGTTAATGTGGCTTTAGTCCTAGAAAATTGGCAATGGACAGGAGGAGGAATTTCACCGGAACTCTGGACAGCAATTTTATTAGTCATTGCTGGAACCTTAGCCGCTATTTTAATTATTGAACGGAATGAAATTGCTTATCCGTTTGTAATTATGTGGGCGATCTGTGCGATCGCCGTTCGCCAAGCCACTCAACCCCTAATTTTAGTCACAGCGATCGCCGTATCCCTATCATTAGGATTATTTGGATTAAGTTTAACGATTCTGCGTCACAAGAAATCAGTAATCAGTCAAGAAGTGGACAGTTGATTAGCGCTTCACTCTTACACTGATAACTGATAACTGATAACTGATAACTGATTTTCAGTCAACCAAAACCCGAAATGTGTCAAACTATAAAGGATGGGTTGGAGAACTCGGACTTGGTTAAGCAGACAAAGCTATTCACGCAACATCATCAACAGGCTGATGCTGGTGCTGCATCTCGTAAGCGTCTTGATTTTTTGGCGTGGGTATCCCGAAGCGGCGCCATTCTGACTTTAGTATTAATGTCGGCGGGAGTCAGCGTTGCTCAGTCTAAACCCCTGAAGTCTCCAGAACCGAAACCCACGACGCCGACCGAAACGATATCCCCCAAGGATCGCCAGGAACTAGAACAACTGCGAGAACAGCAGCGTTTACAAGAACAGGTGCAAGCGGAAGCTCAACGGGCCTTTAAACAGACAATGACGCTGTTTAATTTGTTGTTAGGACTGTTAGGGATTTTATTAGCAGCAACATTGGTGGGGTTATGGTTATTGCGGCGCTCTGTTGTTCGAGAAGTGACGATTATTGTTAAAAATCATCTGAATGAATTAGGGGATTTAGAAGGCAAAATAGCAGCCGCAAATCAACAAATGCAAGCGGTAATACAGGAAACCGATCGCATTGCTCAAGACCTACATTCAGAAGCCAATGATTTTCAGGATGAATTAGGAAGCCAGCGCAGTCAAATTGGGGAATGGTTAACGGAATTATCCCTGGTTCGTCAACGGGCTTTACAAGACTTTCAAGAAGAAACCCAACAGGTTGAGCAACAACTTCATCACTTAGAAATTGAGTTTTCTAAACAACTGGCAGATTTACAAAACAGAGCCAGTAATCAACAAGATTTAATCTTACAAAATTTAGATAAACTGGGAACGAATTACGCCAATCATCTTACTGGGTTACAAGCGGATGTGGATGGACAAAAAAATACAGTTTTAGAGCATTTTAAACAATCGGAAACGGCTTTAACTACCCAATTGTCAGATTTACAATATCAAGTCCAACATCAGCGCGATCGCCTATTCCAAAGCCTAGAACAAGTGAGTGTAGAATTCAGAACAAAAGTCTCCGGTTGGCAAACAGATGTGGAAGGACAAAAAAATACCGTTGGCAAGAATTTACAACAAATTGAAGCGGAATTAGTTCAAGAGTTATCCCAACTGCAAAAACAGGCAGAAACCCAAAAAGATCGGGTATTTGCTCGTTTAGAACGATATGAAACCGATTTTGCACCGCAATTAGAAGAAATTCGGATTAAATCGGAACAAAAAGCTCAAGAACAAATTGATTTAGCATTGAGAAATTTAGAGAAATTTGGCAATGAGGCGGTGACAAAACTCTCGGATTCTCAAGGTAGAATTCAGGGACAAATGGAGCAGAAACTCCAACGCATTCAACAGTTAGAACAGCAAGCCGAATCTCAACTCGCTACCTATCAACAGCAAATTCAGACTCAGGTAGATGAAAAGTTACAACGATTACAACAATTAGAAGCGGAATATGCTGGGATTATTGCTGATAGTCAGGCGGGATGGAAAACCCAAAAAGAACGTATTGTCCAACGGTTAGAGAAGTTTGATCAAGATGTGAATGGGGTGATTGAACAGTTAAGAGGGGATTTACAAACTCGCAAGGATTCTAGCTTTAAGAAATTGGATAAATTTGATACGATGTTAACAGAACAGTTAACGGAAGTTCAAGCGGATGCTAATACTCAAAAAGCCGGAATTTTCCAAGAATTAGTGGCGATGCAGTCGGAAGCCTTAACGAGAAAAGATGAAATTCTCAAAGAATTGGCAGCAATTGCTCCGACAGATTTAGTGGAATCGGCGGTATCAGAAATGATGCAAAAAATTGAAACGATTACGGATCAATTAGAACGATTAAAATCCAATAAACCGGAGTTATTTTTAAATATTGATGATTATGTTCACCAGGGGAATATTTTATTTGCAGAAGGACGTTATGAAGAGGCTTTAGGAGCGTTTCATCAAGTTGTAGAATTACAACCGAATGATTATCGATCTTGGCTAAATCGAGGCATGGCTTTAAGTCGATTAAAACGTCAAAATGAAGCGATCGCATCCTATAAAAAAGCCTTAGAAATTAAACCTGATTATCATCAAGCTTGGGTGGATTTAGGAGTAACTTATGGTAAATTACAAAAACATCAAGATGCCTTTGAAGCCTTTGATCAAGCGGTGAAAGTCAAACCCGAAGATGGGGTGGCGTGGTTAAATCGGGGGATGGCGTTACAAGCCATTGAACGTTATTCTGATGCAGTGACATCTTTTGATCAAGCGATTGAATTTGATCCTGATAATTCTAAAGCCTGGAATTATCGAGGTTATGTTTTAATTAAGTTAAAACGGGGTAAAGAAGCGTTAGAAAGTTTAGATCGAGCGTTAGAATTAAAGCCCGATTATGCCGATGCTTATTATAATAAAGCCATTAGTTATGCTCAACAACGTCAAACAGAATTAGCCGTTGAGCATTTAGAACAAGCTATTGATCTAAATTCCCGTTATCGGGAGGAAGCTAAAACTGACCCGGATTTATATCCAATTGTGAAGTTTTTGCGTCCTAAAGCTAAACTTCAATCTTGAATTGATTTGCCGTTAACAGTCTGATTGATCCTGTTTAAAACATTTTATCAGTATAGGATTGTGAGGCGGTAATCATCCTTGGAGTTCAGGAATATGCTCATTTTCATAATTCTCAATTAAGATACCCAGAATATCCATTAGTGAGGCGAGAGGATGTTGTTCATCTTCGCCCACTTCATCAATGAGTTGATCTAGCCATTCCACAAGCTGTTGATAACTCGCTTCATCGCGGGGAATTACTAACCGATGAGCCAGGGGTTGCCACAATTTTTGAGTCTCTGCAATGCTCAACATTTTGTGTGATAATTCTATTTTTTATTCTGGCATTCTAACACAATCTTCTGTAATAAATTCCTGAGCATTTTTAACAATAGGTGGCAAACCAGGAGCGACAACAGATAAACCTTGAGATTCCCGATTTGCGACTTCAAAATTTAATTCTAATAGAAACTTTAAGGGATCATCGTTGGCTTTGATGCCGTAGGCTTTATAAACAAGTTGATCTAATTGAGCGTGGAGTTTAGCAAGTTGACTAGCAGATTCATTAAAAAACTGGTTATATAATTGGGTAATTCCCCACTGTTTGCGCTCCATTTGTTCAGTGCGATAATCATGGATAGCCTGCATTGCTACTCGAATTTCAGTTTTTATTTTTTCGGGGCAATTTTGGGGAAAAGGAAAGGTTTCAAAACAGGTATTATGAGTGTAGCAAGTTGTCTCTCCAAGTGTGGATTTTTGTGCGTGCATCCAAAGGCGATGAGTGCTAGAAGTTAGGATACCAAAAACATAAAAATCATCAGAAGCCACAACAACTGATTTATCACCTGCTAACCATTTCGATGGAAATGGAATAAAAATTGACCATTTTGATACTCTGGGAACAGCAAAACAATAAGTTAAAATTGCCAGAGATTTTCGCATTTCGCCACGAGTTCTGTGGAAAGTCCACCAAAGTTGTTTAGCCCTACTGTCTCTATTAGTATCTCGTTCTGGTTTCACATTCTTTTTAACATGATTGAAAGGCAGTTCATACTCACTAGCATCTTCTAAACTTAGATCATTAAAATCAATAATCCATCTATCAGGTTGACCGTGAGGATTTTTCGCTAAGTTTGCTCCCATAGAAAAGAGTTTGAGAACTGTTTGATTTATTGGATCGGTTTTAATCCATTGTTGTACTTCTCTTTCTGTTACAAAAAATCCCTTACCGTTAGGAATCACACCTTGAAAACACAAGTTAAGATTTGCCTTCAGTCGCACGGCTTGAGAAACATCAACCTCGGCTTTTAAAGAAGAATTAATGTTTGAGACAATTTTATGATCTATCCGGTAAGTTAATTCTTGATTCTCAGAAGTTTTTAGCCAATTAATAATACTGATATGTACATTGGCTTCACCAGACCAAGGTTGTGTAGAGATAACATCATAAATACTGCCACCATTTTGAGTAATATAATCTAGGGAAACTTTACGACTTTTTCCCTGAGAAATAGAATTAGTTGCTACTAAACCAGCACGGCAATTTTCACCCAAATGATTATGGGTAAGGCGAAACCAATAAGTGCAAAAATCCACATCTTTTACATCAGGAAATTTCGCAAAAATGCGATCAACATATTGATCACCCAAAACTAAACGAATATGCTTACCACCCAAAAATGGAGGATTGCCAACTACTACATTAACTGGTTCCCAATCACAAAATAAAGCATCATCACAGCGAATATTTTGATCTAAATTATCAAGAGGTAGCGCCTGATCCATGTCTAATGCTAAGTTCATCTGCACCACATTAAGGGACTGATTTTCTTCATCCAGGGCTAATTTTTTAGCCAACATTAAGGTTACTTTAGCTAATTCCACCGCAAAGGGTTTAATATCAATACCGTAAAACTGGCTAGTTTTTACTAACGACATCGTACCAATCGTATTAGCAGCACGAGTAAAATTTTCATGAATCTTAGTTAGTAATTGGGCTTCTAGTCGCTTCAGTTCCCGATAAGCAACATAGAGAAAATTACCACTCCCACAAGCAGGATCAAGAACTTTAAAATTAATTAATTCTTGTCGCAGTGCCAGCAAGTCTTTTAGAGTATTTGCGGCTTCAATTCGTTCTCGCCAAGGGCGGATAATCGTCGGTAAAACTACTTTTTGAATATCGGCTTCGCTGGTGTAGTGAGCACCTAAAGCATGACGTTCTTCTTTACCCATACTAGACTCAAATAACCCGCCAAAAATTGCAGGTTCCACTTTTGACCAGCGTTCTGTTGCTGCTTCTAATAATAAGTCAATTTCGCTTCTGGTGAGGTGTATGGGTTCAATAGTTGAGAAAATTCCCCCATTAAAATAGGGTACATTGTGATAGTGACTATCTTGAGGAGCAGGGCGATAGCTTCCCATTTGTCGAAATAAACCCCCAATCAAATCATAAGAACTAAATCGATTTGTTTGGCAATTCGTTAAGAATTCAGTGAATAAACCTCTCGGAAGTAAATCAATATCTTCCGCAAACAAAGCTACTACACACTGAAGAATAAACCGTTGAGACGTTTCTACTGTTTCGCCTCGCTCTACTAAGCGATTAAAAACTTGAGCCACTTTATTCGCGGCATTTCGAGTCACATCAATTTTATTATTATTAAATAAAGGCTTTTTATTTTCACGAAACAGAAAGTTAAAGGCAGTAAAGCGATCAGGTAATTCTTCCAAACTCACCCGATCTACAGGTTCCCTAAGCTGAAGATCAAAATCATAAATCCAAAATTCATCGAAATTACAAAGCACCACATATTTAGGACGTTGTGGCACTAATTCTAACCAATATTCAAAAGATTGCTGATAGTGTTTTTCCAGTTTTTCCCCTCGTTTTTTCATTTCTAATAATAATCGAGGTCGCCACAATAAATCAGCAAATTTCGTGGTTTTTCCTTTAGCTTTTACCCGATATTCTAGCACTGCTCCGGCTTCTTTATAACCTTGATGACTGAATGCTTGAAATAGGCGATCGCAAAATACTTGCGCCTCCCCTTTTTCGTCACCTTTCAAAGTTCGGGCGTAGTCAATAAAGGTGTTAATATTAGTTAGTGTATTTGTCATTATAACAGTATGAGGATCAGCGATCAGCTTTAACATTATATATCCTCATGCTCAAAGGCTGACCAGATTTAATTAATTATTAATAGCACTAACCATAGGCGATGCCTTTCCTCCCTTTTTTTTCGATAATCCTTGACTTTTTGTAGTTTTTCTATTAGAGTAGTCAACAGTGCTTTTCTTATATTTTTGATCCTTAATTAGTTGTTATGGTATTAACAAATTCCTCTCCTAACCCTCGTCCTATTTCTCTTAATTTATCAGGAGGAATTGCCCTCGGAGCTTACATGGCTGGCGTGTGTTTTGAATTAGTGAGACAGGCGAGAAAAGACAATTCTCCCCTGTTAATTGATTTGATTACAGGCGCCTCTGCGGGGGCGATGACGGGAGCTATTACGGCTTATTATTTATTAAATCGAGAGATTCCTGATACTGACTATGAATCCCAAAATCTTTTAGAAAGAGCTTGGGTAGAACGGGCCGATATGAAAGATATTGATACGGTTTTTGCGATTGAAGATTATCGTCAAGCTTTAAAGAATTTATTCAAAAGTCAAAATGACAGTTTATTGTCTCAAAAAGGCATTAAAAATATTGCTAATTTAATTACTGAAAATACAGATCAACTTAAAGTTCATCAACCTTTAGCCTTAGTAATGACGGTCACGAATTTACAAGGACTATTAGTAACTTATGAAAATAAATGTCAGAATTATTCCGGTGTTCCTGCTATTAATCATGCAGAAGTTCGTCAGTTTTTGTTTCATTCTGAGTTAAATCGTCAAGGCGATCACTTACAAAGCATCTGGAAAAAAGTGCTTGATACTAGCTTAATTTCTGGGGCGTTTCCCTTAGCTTTTCCTCCGGTTCAAGATGCTTCTAATATTAAAAGTTATAACTTGAAAAATCTCAGTCCGGCTTATTTTAAAATTTGCTCTGATTCCGATGAACAAAAGCTAGATCCGGCTTTACCAATGTTTTGTCCACAGGAAAATCTTAAGTTTTGGTATAGTGACGGGGGAATTTTAGATAATTTACCGATTTTGAAAGCTATTGATTTAGAAGCGAATATTCACTTAAGTTCTTTTCCCAATTCCGAGTATTTAATTCAAGAAGAAGGTCGAGATTTTATTAAATTTAGTCATGAATTTAACTGCAAAGTCAAAACAGAACGAGATCAGCGACTTTATGTTTATGTTTCTCCCTATTCTTTAGAAAGTTTAGAAAGTAAACCCAGCTTAAAAAAGAATAGTTTTAATTTGTTGGATTTGTTGTTTGGGGGATTAAAAATTCCTTCTATTCAACAGGACGCGATGCAGTTAAAACAGATTGTTCAAATTAACCAACAAGTTGATTACAAAGATAAGATATTATCCCATTTAGAAACGTTATCTGAAAACCAGGCTGAGACGATTTCTCAAATTAAATCTGACCTAGAAAAAGCAATTCCCTATCATCATATTCAATTATCACCGATTACACCTTTAATTTTAAATCAAATTCCAGCAATTGAAAATTTAGAAGCGAGAAATGAACTGGAAAATCTTTATCAAAAATTTCGCTACTTATTTAAAACGCCTATGGTCGAAAAACCAACGGATGCTGATCAACTATTAGCATCAGATTTTCTCAATGCTTTTGGGGGATTTTTTGATAAAAAATATCGAGAACAGGATTTTATTTTAGGAAGGCTTTGTGGCTTAACTTGGCTGCATTTAAACTTTCCAGAAATTGATACTCAAAGTTCAATTTCAACGTTAAATAAAATCTTTGATTCGGGTCAAGTTCAGTTTGATAATCCCAAGGTTAAAGACTTAAAAATTAGCTACAGAATTCGCTTAATCCGAATATTAGTTCGGGCGCTGCGAATGATGACGGCTCAAACTCAAATGAAAAATAGCAATAAAATTTTACTCTGGCTGGTTCAAATTATTTTACTTCCATTATTCCTTCTGATTGAACTTCTATTAACCTTCGCGTTAATGTCCACTGAAATTGTTGAACTTTTATTAGAAAAAATCAATCAGAAATAGGGAACACCGCCGAGGAGGGTTTAGAACATTTGTTGGTAGGTATTCAAGGTTGACAGGGAACCCGCCCCGACAACTTTAATACCCCTTGATGATCCCTCTTATTCTTAGTGTCTTAGTGTCTTGGTGTTTCCCCAATAATTATCGCTCTAATTTATTAGGAATTCCTTCGCAACCTCCAGGGATAGTTTTTCGAGATTTGGAACCACACCAGGAACAACAATAATACCGATTTTCTTCTGATAAATTATCGACCCCAGTAAAGTCAGCATTTTCTACTACAGTCCCCGTATGTTCTCCCGTGTTAAAATCAGGAATTAATGTGCGACTGCGGGGGGAAGCGGTTTCTGCGGAACCATAAAAAAGTCTGACAGCACGCAAATTGGTATGGGATAAATTGGCTTCATAGAGAATAGCACGGCTTAAATTAGCCCGGACTAAATCACATCCCATTAAATTAGCTTTGACTAAGTTTGCATCACTTAAATCCGTGCGTCGGAGGTCGGTTTGAGATAAATCTGCACCCGCTAACATCGCCCCTAAATCAATTACTCGCACCCCATGAGCGCGGTCTTCTGCATAGTTACCATTTCCATCAAACATCGGACGTCCGAGATGGCGATCGCGTTGTAACGGAGTAATTAATTTAGCTTGGGATAAAAACCTAAGAATTTTGGCTTTTCCTTCCGCATCCACACTTTTAACAATGGCAGAGGTTCGTCCTTCTGCAATTACCCGTTCTTGCGGCCAATCTTCTAATAATCCTTGTTCTCCTAATGCTAAATCCGAAACCCCTTGAAAATAAGCATCAATGGTTTGTTGTTGGGTAATTCGGTTTTGTTGCATCGTTAAATCTCTGGAAATAATATACTGTCTCCAAGCCACATAAACGGCGAGGATAGCAATTAAAATCTGACCTAATGCTCCGCCTAAATCCCCTAAAGCACCAATAGCATCCCAATTAATCGTAATGTTACTGACTTCATTTTCGGTGTTAGCATTACTAAAAATGACTAACCCAATTAAAGAGCCTAAAATTCCGAAACAAGCAATAATTAGACTACGCCAGCTTGCCGGAATTAAGGTTGTCCAAACTTTGCCCCAACCTGACCAGATTAAGCGCAGGGCGACTACCAAGGTTGTGAAGGCACTGGCATATCCGAGGGTAATATTATCGATTGCTAACGCTAAAATCATCAATGCCATCGCCGCTAGTACCACGATTGAACCCGATAGATAATTGGGATCATCATCCAAAGTTAGATCTCGGGTTTCGATCTCCCAAGATTCCCCAGGGTTCAGTTGTATCTCCTCCATTGGGGGTTTTGGCTGTGGGGGTTCGGAATGCTGAAGCACCCCACCATTAAGGTTTTCAGGGTTCTCCTGAACGCCTTGGGGATGAGATGAGGATGAGTTTGGCTCCATTGTCATCGGTTAACCTTATTAATAGCAGGGAACAGGGAACAGTTTAACAGTTCACCGTCTAGGTTTGCTGTGTCAGTCTATGTCAATCAATCGCTTTCAGTGACTGCTATATATTGATGCTGACAGATTATTTCAAGTCAAATTACCTGATTTTAACTAAATCAGTCTTAACATTGGATCATTCTTTCGGGGTGTGAGTTGTGAAATTTGGAATTGCTATAGATTGATTATAGCTCAAACTGGGAAAAAAGAACCCAAAATTATTAGTGATTATTAGCTTTAAGTCGGCTTCAAAAAATGAATTGACCCGAAAGTTATCAATCTGCATTTTGACATAAAAATAGATATTTAGAGGAGCAATCAATTCATGTTAAAACAACTGAAATTATTTTTTAAACTTTTGAATGCTCGTCTTTCTCGATCAATTGCAATCTGGGTATTTTCAAGCTTAATTTTTGTTGAAATTATGATTTTAATTCCTTCAGTTTATCAACGTCAAAACGAACTTTTACAACAATTACCTACAATATCTTCTAGTAAAATCGCCTGGATAATTGAAACTTATCCTTATAATTCCGATGCTGAACTCTTACAACAATTAAGTCATTTACATCATTTGAATCCTGAAATTCTAGGAGGAGCCGTTTATAGTCTAACAGGAAAGTTAATTGGTCAATTTGGTGAGGCTCCCGCTCTAAGTTTTTCACAAGCAATACAAGGAAAAACCTTATATTTGCGTCAAAATCAGGGCGATCGCTATGATGTGGCTTGTAATACGGTTTTGATCAAAAATAAATATCTGGTAATTATTCGTCATGATGCTAAAAGCATCAATGCTGATATTTATGCTTATATTTTAAGAATTGCGGGTTTAGTTTTAATTATTTCTATTTTTGTCACTTCAACGACTTTATTTATTTTGGGAAAAACCGTTATTCTTCCGATTCTAAATCTGCGATTAGATTTAATTGAAGCGGGGAAAGCTATTATTAATAACCAGCCTACACCAAAATTTTATTCCCAATTAATTAAAAGAAATGATGAACTGGGTGATGTAATTGACACCTTTAAAACCCTGTTTGATCAAATTTATCAAGCCACCCTGGAACGAAATCGAGCCGAAGCGGATCTGCGGTTAGAAAAAGATAAATCTGAGCAATTATTACTCAATATTTTACCCTTTACGATCGCTGAAAAACTCAAACAAAATCAAGGTTGTATTGCGGATCGATTTGAAGAAACAACGATTTTATTTGCAGACTTAACGGATTTTACCGGACTCGCTTCTCGTCGTTCTCCCACACAAATTGTAACTTTTTTGAACGAAATTTTTTCAGAATTTGATCGGCTTGCGGATAAATACCAATTAGAGAAAATTAAAACCATTGGTGATGCTTATATGGTTGTTGGAGGTATTCCAATACCCAGACCTGACCATGCAGAGGCGATCGCAGATATGGCATTAGAAATGCAATCTATTATTCAACAATTTCGTCAACAAGATAATCAATTATTAAACCTTAGAATGGGGATGAATACAGGGCCAGTTGTTGCCGGAGTGATCGGATTAAAAAAATTCAGTTATGATTTATGGGGAGATGCGGTTAATATTGCTTCTCGGATGGAATCTCAGGGTTTATCAGGACAAATTCAAGTCAGTCAAACCACCTATCAAAAACTCAAAGATAGCTATTTATTTGAAGAACGCGGTATGATTTTAATCAAAGGCAAAGGCGAAATGCGAACCTATTGGTTCACAGGGAAAGCAGGGGGAGTAGGGGAGGAAGGGGAGGCAGGGGAGGCAGGGGAGTCAGGGGAGGAGAAGAAATAATTAACTTCCGTCTTCTTCAACAGTCAGTAGAGACGCGCCATGGCACGTCTGTACACAGTCAACACCTCAACAGTTAACAATTCATGACGTTTATTTCAGTTACCTACGGACTATTTTTATTAATTCTATTGGGATTGTATTGGATTATTCCTTGGAAATCCTGGCGACTTTTTATTCTATTAACCGCAAGTTTAATTTTCTATTGTACATTACAAATTCAATACTTGCCCTTACTTTTACTTTGGACAGTATTTAACTTTGGTTTAGCCTTAACAATTGTAGAACCTCAAGAATGGGAAATTCCTCACATTTCTTGGAATCAGAGGCGCTCTTTTCTATTAACACTAGGAATTGTAATAAATGTTTTAATTTTAGTAGGGTTTAAATATTTACCCTTTATTTTTAATATCCTCGGAACAGCCTGGAATATTCCCATTATTATTAATACGGGAAATTGGATTGATCAATATGTTATTGCTCCTTTAGGATTAAGTTTCTTCTGTTTTGAATTAATCGCCTATTTAGTCGATGTTTATCGAGGTGCACCGCCAGCAACTTCTTTACTCGAATTTACCGCTTATAAATTATTTTTTGCTAAACTCATTTCGGGGCCAATCACTCGTTATCATCATCTCAATAATCAGTTTAAAACCCTAAAATTTCCTGTTCCCGAACAAATTGCAGACGGATTATGGTTACTGGCTAGAGGTGCAATGAAAAAGGGACTTTTAGCTGATAATATTGGGATTTTAGTTGATCTCAGTTTCAGTAATTTACAACGAGCCGGAAGCGGGGATTTATGGTTAGCAATCGTTGCCTATGGATTACAATTATACCTTGATTTTAGCGGTTATGTCGATTTAGCCAGAGGAACAGCATTATTATTAGGATTGAGTTTACCAATTAACTTTGATGCCCCTTATTTTACCACAAGTATTGCCGATTTTTGGCGACGTTGGCATATTACATTAGGGGATTGGTTGCGGAATTATTTATATTTTCCATTAGGCGGTTCTAGGGTAGGATTATTCCGTACTTGTTTGAATTTAATCATTGTAATGTTAATCGCTGGAATTTGGCATGGTGCCGCCTGGGGGTTTGTGGTTTGGGGGGGATTACATGGGTTAGCATTAGTAATTCATCGCCTCACAGAAGTCATATTTACAAAATTATCAATCACCTGGATTTGGAAAAGCTTACCCGGTGTTTTAATCGCTTGGTTAATCACTCAATTAATGGTATTTACCGCTTGGATTTTCTTTAGAATTCCAAATTTACAAGATTCTTGGTGGGTGATTAATAATTTATGGGGTCATCCGGCTGATGTACAGTTTGCTCATAAAGTTTATGTTGAATCCTTGGGTTTAGAACGACACAATCTTGTGATTTTATTATCCTCTGTTTTTGGATTAATGACTTTAACAACATTCCTAAACCGAGGATTAAAATTAGAGTTAAATTGGACAGTCAAATTAGCTTTAGTTCCCCTGAGTTTCTTCACCGTTTGGCTATTAGCACCTGAAGGCGGTTTACCCTATATTTATTTTGATTTTTAATTGTTATAAAAGGGAATAGGGGAGATTTCAACCCATTTCTACTGCTTCCAGCAAACTCAAAAATCGCTTAATATTAATCAAAATATCTTCTGAAAAATGTTTAGGATAAGTCAACCGATGAAGATAGTAACCCGGAAGGGTTTCGCCAATATAATAATAGTAATCTAATTCCACTAAATTACTAATCCACCAATAGCAATGATAGACATAATTCGGAGAAAATAACTCAATAACTTTTGTTCCCGGTTGACAAAATACTAAATTCGTTAAACCACTCCCATGAGGTGCAATAATCAGTTCAGCTTGGGAAAATAACGCAGCTTGTTCGAGAACAGACATCGATTCTAATTGAACAGATTCAACTCCAAAGGGTTCTAAAATTTTCAACAATTCATCCTCATTTAAAATGCGACGGCTTTTTGCTGAATTTCGAGTAATATAAATCCGTTTAAAACTGGGTGAATTTGAAATAAAACCAGGAGTCAAAAAATGTTGTTTTAAAAAATCGCACGTCCATTTTGGCATCCAAGCCACACAACCCGGAAAAGAAGGAACAATTAACTCCGTTGCTTGAATATGATGAAGTTTATGAATATTGATTTGTTGATTTTCGGGAATTCCTAATAATTGTAAAGTTTCCTGTTGAAAATGAAACCGATTATCAACAATAAAATAATCAATTTTATCTAAATCTAAATTACTTTTTTTCAATAATTCAAGGCGAGGTAAAACATCTAACATCCAGTGAAAATAAACCGAGTTTGAAAGTCCTGCTAAAACAGCAACCCTGCCGTTAATATTATGAATAGGAGGTAATTTTCCCTGGGATAAAATAGAATGTTGACTCGGATGTTTTGCGGGATGACCAGGACTTAATAAAGGAAATTCAGGCGAAATATCGCCTAAAAAATGCTGTTCATTCGTTAAAATTGCTGATTGAGTCTGATCAGAACTTAACCAAAATCTTCCTTGGAGAATTTTAATAACAAAAGCGGGAGGAAGTTTAACCTGTTGACCAAATCTAAAACTAAAATGAATAGAATCATCAATGGACTTAGGAGTTTTTAAATGAACAATTATCTCAGGATAAATTTGCTGATAATTATGGTAATTTGCAGGCTCTAATTTTAGCCAATCTTCTGTTGATTCATAAAATTGAGTGGGAGGATTAATCGGTTTAATTGCTGAAAGATTAATATAGCGTTTTAGTTTGCCAGCATTAGATAAATCCTTGAGTAAACTATCAACTAAAATCGCAATAGATGATTCATTTTCCAGAGCTTTTTTGAAATAAAATAAACCTTTTTTTCTATTTTTATTGCAAAATAATAAAAACCCTAAATTTACTAAATATAAAGCAGATTCAGGAGCAAATTTCAAACATTTTTTTAAGCAGTAAATTGCCTCATGAATTTCTCCCCTATTAAATAAACTATAACCTAAATTATAATAAGCTTCAGTCAGATTGGGATTAAAATGAATTGCTTCTCTAAAATGGGTTATAGCTTTTTGATACTGTTCTAATTTTAACCAACATTTTCCTACGCTAAGTGATAACGAGCTTTTTGATCTTCAAGAGAAATTTGACTATCAGGTTTTGTAATCGTATTGACGACAGATAAAGAACCTGACAAATTTGCAGCTAAATAACACTGGACTGCTTCTAAATAATCCTGTTTATGATCATAAAATATATTCCCACAACTTAAATAAACTTCAAAATTAGTAGGGTCGATCTCTTGTGCTTTTTGCAATAAAATTAATGCTGAGTTGGGATCAAAATCAGATAAAATCTTACCTAGACAAAGGTATAAATCTATCTGTTCTTGTGAAGTAAAATATAATAATTGTAAAAGTTGAATAGCAAGTGGATTAATATTAGGGGTCAATAAAGATTCGTCTTGAACTCTTTGAATTAAGCCTGATAAAATTGAGGTTGTTGTTGCATTCCTTGTTTGAGGGCATTAATCCCTTGTTCAAATAATCCCCTAACTATTAAACTAATTCCTAAATCACTGTAAGCGGGTGCATAATTGGGTTGAAGTTGAATCGCATTTTGAAACGCATTAATAGCGGGTTCCCATTGTTGAATTTGAGTTAAACAGAGTCCTAATTGATAATAACTTAAATAATCTGGAGAACGTTGAATCACTTCTTGATAACATCGAATTGCGTTTTCAAACTGTTCTAATTTTTGATAAAGAATGGCTTGATTAAGATAAGCTTTAACAGCATCAGATTGTAATTCAATCCCCTTTTGCCAAGTCTGAATTGCTGTTTCTAAATCTCCTTGAAGCGCGATGGCATGACCTAGATTATCATAAACCTCAATATCAGGATCACACCATTCTAATATAGCTTCATAAATTAGTTGGGCAAATTGAAAATATTGAGACGATAAATAATCCCTGGCTTGATATTTTAAAAAGTCTATAAATGCCGTGATTTCTGCTGCTTCTAAATCTAAATTAAATTGGGTAAAAGCAGAAAACCATAAGGTTTGAGCTTGAAATTGATCTCCTTGCAATAGCCAAAATAATCCTAAATACCAATAGTTAGAAACAACATCAGGAGACTCTAAAATACATTGTTCATAAATTGATATTGCGTCTAAAAATTGTTGTTTCTCAAAATAAGCATTTCCTTGTTGTTGAAGTTCACTGATATACGGAATCTGATTTGAAGTTATATAATCTGACATTGAACACCTCTTTTGAATGTAAACTTAATTCGATTGTACCTCTGCCTCTAATATTTTCTGAATCCGATTATGAGTTTGTTCTAAATGTGCTAAGGTATAAGGATTTATCTTATTCTGATGCCGTTTTAACGTCGCTTCTAACTGTTTATTTAATTGCTGAAGTTGATACCAAGCTAAGGTTTCTGCATCTTCAGGAACCGTTATTTTTCGCAATACCATATCACTCAAAATTTCTAAATGTTCCCGTTGTAAAGAACGCCGAATACTAGAAATTTCAATCTCTCCATTATTGGCTAAAATTTCTGTCCAGATTCCATTCTGAATAGTTTCAAATAATTCAGGTAAGGTTAAAGCATTATTCGCCGTTGTTTTTAACTCTAAATCTCGCAACCTAAACAACCTTATGGGATGAAATAATTTGCGTAAAATAGAAGATTGTAAGAAACTAATTAACCTAGTAATAGGATAATCTAACTGACTATTTTGATCAGGATTTGCCCAATCTAACCAGCGAGCCGGAGCTAATTTGTTTAATAAATCAGGAGAAAAATTAAATGCTTTATCGGTAAAAATGTATGTTTCTAATAGTTTTAAAGCCTGGCGTTGTTTTTCAATCGAAATCGGTTCCAAAGGTAAACGACTATTTCCATCTCCGGCGCGTGTGCGAGTAAAAGATTGTCCGCCAATATAAATAGTTAAATTATGTGCTTGAGTCAAATAATAGTTAAAAATTGTCCCGAACATTTTACGGATTTTATCATAACCTTCTCCCCGACTTGGGGTATATTTTTCTAACCGTTTCCACATCTCAATTGCATTATTTAATTGCCATTGGGAATATTGCAACATATTATTACTTAAATCTCCCTCATTAATTGCTGGGTCAAGAAAAGATCCCAAATCCTCATCCGTTGCATAGGCTAATTCCGGTTGATTTGCTCGTTTAGCAATCTCTTGTAACCCTTGCCATTCTGCTTCTGTAGTCGTACTTGCTATGGGTTGATAACCATATTCAATTGCCCATTGATCATAAAGCCCAACTCGGGTGGTAAAATAATCTCCCTGGGTTGTTCCTTGGGGGGCTAAATTAACCGGAACATAATCCATAATGGAACTCACTAATCCCTTTGTATGGGTAATTTCAGTATTATTTAATTCCTCTGGAGCTAGGAGGGTACTGCCTTTAAAATTATGTCTTAATCCCAATGTATGTCCGACTTCATGGGCGATTAAAGAACGTAAATATTGCTTGATATAGACTTCCATTTTAGGGCTATTGGGCATCACATTTCCCAAAAGAGACAAGGCCATTATTCCAACGTTAAATTGTTGCTTAGAAGCTCGATGAAAGCACAATTCATGGGTAAAATTAGCCCGGGATTTTTGATTTTTTTGAGATTCAGATTGATTGGCGATCGCATAGCCAGATAATCCCCTCGGACAAGGTTGATCTTCTGTCTTTAATCGTGAATTGGGCAGATTATTTCCCTCCAATATCATTGAGGAATTTTCGCCTAAAAATACATCTGTTTGATCAGATAAACCCCTAATAGCATTACTTTCTATGATAATATCTGCATCTAAAATTTCCCCTGTTAGGGGGTTAGCATGGGAGGGGCCATAACCACTAAAGTCAGCATTAAAAGAAGTAGACCAACGAATAGTATTATAACGAACATCTGCGGGGTTCCAAGGGGCATTATCGGGCATTTGTTCCACTTGAATTGCATTAATAAATCCGGCTTGTTCAAAGGCTTTATTCCAGAATAGAATCCCCTCTCGAATCGCATCCCGATATTCTAAAGGAACAGTATTTTCAATCCAAAAGGTAATCGGTTGAACCGGAGGAGAAATGTCAGCATTAGGGTCTTGTTTTTCCAAATTCCAGCGATTAATATAACGAACAATGGAAGATCGATCTGTTCGTCCTGATAAATCTTTATAGGTGGTTGTAAAATATCCCACTCGTTCATCGGCTAACCGAGGACGATAACTATTATTAACAGGAACAGCTAATAAACTATAGCGAACTTTTAAATTAAAAGTGCGGTTATCGGGTAAGGAAGGAATCGATTTTGCTTCCCCATATTGTTCGAGAGAGAATCCGAATACAGACTCAATTTCAACGTTTTCAGGAAAGGATTGAATTTGAGAAATATAGGATTTACTCGGATCAATAGAATAATTATTCTTTAAAAACTCTGAAAATTCAATCATTAATCCGGGTAAATCACTGGTACTATTGAATAAATCACTAATTTCAATTAATACCGTTTTTCGTTTGGGATGAATACTTAAAATCGGCAGAGCTTTTAAAACAGATTCACTGAAAGAACGATTGACTGAACGAATTTGAGGATCATTTTCTTCAGTACGAAAATTAATATTAGGAACAACAAATTGAATTTGATTTTGCACCAAACGGAATTGAAACAGCAAATCCCTAAGATGAGTTCCGCTTACAATTCCTTCTTCTCCAATACCGGATTCTAATGTCACAAAGCACAGAAAATCTTGATTTAACTGTTCAGCTTTTAATTCTAAATAAACTTTTCCCGATCCTTTATTCTGATAAATTGTAAATAAACCCTCTAATTTTTCACTTCCTTGAATCACTTGCTCAAAGGGTTGTGGGGTCACTTGTTGAGCAACTAAATATCCTCTAAATTCGGAGATAGAAACCTCTTGAGCATTGACTTGAGATAATCGTACAATTACAATTAAAAACGACATCAAACCCAACAAAACCCAACGCTTTGCCTTTCTAAATTTGGTCATGATTCGTACTATCCCTTTTGGCAATCTGGTTTTCATGTTTTCAATCCTGAGTAGAGACGCGCCATGGCGCGTCTCTACTGATTAGTGTTTACTGATAACTGATTTTGGCCAAGGAATCTGATCAATTTTAACTAATCTTTGAGAAACAGCAACCGCACCATATTGATTTAAGTGACTAGGATCAGAAAAATAATGATGATTTTGTAACCATTCTCTGGATAAGTCAATAAAAATTAGTCCTGTTTCTTCACTAATAGATTTCATAAGAGCTTGGAATTTTTCTTCATAAGCTGTGCGAATCGGATCAAGATAATCTTCTGTAAGTGGCATATTGACAAACACGATATCAACATTTTTCGATTGCACATATTCAATTAGGCTTTTTAAAGCAGTGGTTTGTTTTCCCTCTAATTGAAATCCTTGATAATCTCCATCATAATAACCTGAAACTTGGGAATGAGTTTGATAATAAACTTCAGGACTAAATTGAATCGATAGCGGTAAAAATCCATTGGGTTGAAACTGTGAGGTTTCTACTTCTTGATCAGGGGAAGGTTCTGCTTCATCAACTGGGGATTCAACCTGGGGTTTAAAAGCTTGTCCCTTAATCATAGACTGTAACAGAAATTTGAGACTATCCCGTTGTTCATAAGCTTTTGATCCTCCAACAAACTGTTGATTTAGGCTGGTTTGAAACTGCTCAAAACTTAACTCTCCTTGACGAAATTTTTGAGCGAAATCCCCTAAATTATATTGCCAATCCAGAGTAAATGATTTTTCCTCCTCAACTTGAGATTTGATCTGAAACGTTCCTTGAGCAATTTGTTCATAGCCTTCTGAGCTTGAGATCGTTTCATAAGTCCGATCCAATCGACCACTATTGAGGGCACGAACTCCATCCGCCAGAATAACCAACCTTGGCAATTGTTCAGGAGGCAAAATCTGACGAATAATCAAATCAACGACCTGTAAGGTTGCCCCATTTACCCCAAAATTATAAACTTTTAATCCCCCATAACCCCGTAATCGTAACTCTTGTTCTAAAACCCCCGGATCAATGCCTCGTAATGCTCTAGAACTGCCAATTACTAGAATATCAGGCGGTCGTTTTTCCGTCAAAATATAATGTTGATATCGAGCTAATTGCTCATCTAGTTGGGGGCTTTTAAATGTTGGATAAAGAAATTGAGCTAACTTACAGGCTTCTAGCCCTAATTTTTGATTCGATAAACTGCACTTTTTGGTTTCCAGAGTCGAGGAAATAAAATTACTGGCATTAAATACACCATTTTCTTGAGAATTATTCTGATTTTGAGTCAAATTTGATGCGATCACAACTTCTGAGGTTTTTTCCTCTACATTACTCTGATTAGAAGGTATTATTCCAGTTTTGCTAATCCCATTCATCGGAATTTCAACTAACCATTGACCTAAGATTCCATCTAGTTGTACCACCAGCAATCCTCCCAAAGTTCCCCAAACCAAAGCTAACGCAATTTTTTGATAACGGCGAGTTCTAAGATCCTGAAGAGAAACCATCATGGCTTTCTCTCTGACAAACAAACGGGTAGCGACCAACCCTTGCGCTAAAACTTCTACACTCCGATCTAAAACCACTCGCCAATTGGGATAGATTAGGCTTTGTGGTCTGGGAGAATCTGTTTCCAGACTCTCCAGATTTAAGTCAGGACGAAGAACCAAACTACCCGGTAGAGATGCGACATGGCTCGTCTCGATATATGTTTCGGCTTCCTCCGTCGGGGTAACAAAATCCGGTAAAGTCGAGGGAACAGTATCCGGTTGAGTGGTTTTCAAATAAACGCCATAGCGCCATAGGGGAAGTTTCTGTCCCGAACGACGGCCATAAATTCTGACCCCAGCAATGCCACTAATCCGATGAGTGCGTAAAAATTGAGCTATAACGGGAGCAACCTGAGACTGAGACGGACAAGTGGCTGCTTCCGTCATGACGTGCAGTAATTCTCCTTTTTGTAATAACAGTACCCGAATCCCGCCTGTAGCTAGTTTTAGCTCTAAATCGGGATTAATTAAACGACTAAGAATAAAGCGTAAGGCGGAAAGATTGCCATGTTGCGCCAAAGTTACGGCCGTTGGTTGTAAGTCAGAATGCTTGGCCGCAGGTAAATTCAGCCAATCAATCCAAATCGGAGCACCCGGAGCCGGGTTTGTTGCAGTGGTTTCTAAACCGTATACCGTTGCTGCACAAATGCCTTGGGGAGCAAGAAGATCCAACAGGGGGGTCACGATATCCATGACCGTTTGTTTATCGGGAACTTGGCGTTTACGACCTTTGGTTGTGCAGTGACAAAATAAATGCAGCGTTGATTCTTTTAGGGTGGTTCGGACTTCCACCTGAAATTGACTAAATTTATCATTAAGCAATCGTGCGATCGCCTGTTCATCTCCCCAACGACCCCACTCTTTAAGAATTTTGTCCGGTGGAGTTAAATCAATTCGTAACATCCAGTCGGGAGTTGATTCCCCCTGGACTTGCAACAAAATACAAGCATCCCGAAACCCTTCAAGCTGCAACTGTCGTAATCGTTGAGCAATGGGTTGAGCCAGTAAGGACGGATCAGGACTATAAGCCGATTCACACAACACCCACAAACGACGAGCCGTTTCATCTTCGTGTTGTTGTTTCTCGGTTTTTTTGAGTTTAGCGGATTTTTCCCGAATCGTGACTTTGACCCCAACTCCTAACCCCCCTAAAATCTCGCTCAGGTAACTAGCGATCGCATCAGGATAACCCTGTCGCGCCAAACTTTCCGTCGAAACTTCAATCGTTGACTGTTGACTGTTGACTGGTACGGGCGGGGTTACCCCGCCCCTACGAGGGTTGACGGTTGACGGTTGGCTGTTGACGGTTGGCTGTTGACTATTAGCGAGCGAAGACGCTCCCCCTACCTCCCCTACTCCCCCTGCCTCCCCTGCCTCCCCTGCTCCCCCTGCTCCCCCTGCCTCCCCT
>CAITND010000200.1 GCA_903893625.1 uncultured Oscillatoriales cyanobacterium | reverse complement strand
CTGCTCCCCCTGCTCCCCCTGCTCCCCCTGCTCCCCCTGCTCCTATTCTTGACATTGGGCGATCGCTGTGCTAGGGTCGTAGAGACGAACATATAAGTTTGATCAAAACACCCATGCCAGTTTCTAATCGCTATTACTTTTATTTTTGGTGTAGCACGGTTCACAGAGAGTGAATCCATCGGTGTATGGAAACTCCCCAGTGAACCGCAGAAACAAAGGCTGCGGTTTTTTTATGGTTAACAATATCGTCTTTACAGCAAAACAGCAATGACAATCTTTACCCAATCTTACTTTTATGGCTTTTATTTTTGGCCCCGAATAGGTTCTGGGTAAAGTTTGCTGCTGTTTTCACGAACGCCAAGCCCGGAACTTCAAAAAGGTTTCGGGCTTTTTAAATGCTTACCATTTCAACGAACAAAAAAGGAGAATTCTCATGTTAGACGCTAAACTGGTTTCTAAAACCCATCCTGAACATCAAACCGTTATTAATATTTCCGATACCGTTACAGTCGGGGGTCAAGAGTTATTAATGATTGCTGGCCCCTGTGCGGTGGAAAGTTTAGAACAAATGGAACAAGTCGCCCGCTATCTGGCTCATTCTTCTGTACAAATGTTGCGAGGAGGTGTGTTCAAACCTCGAACTTCTCCCTACTCCTTCCAAGGTCTAGCTTTGGAAGGACTTCACATTTTAAGGGAGATTAGTCAACGCTATAATATCCCCGTTGTGACGGAAGTGATGTCTATTGAGCAAATCGAATCTGTTGTAACTTATGCAGATATGCTGCAAATTGGAAGTCGCAATATGCAGAATTTTGAATTATTAAAAGCTTTGGGAAAAGCGGGTAAACCTGTTCTTTTAAAACGGGGTTTAGCTGCAACTATAGAAGAATTTGTTATGGCTGCTGAATATATTTTAAGTCATGGCAACCCTGATGTGATTTTATGTGAACGGGGTATCCGCAGTTTCGATAATTTCACCCGCAATGTATTAGATTTAGGGGCTGTTGCTGCTTTGAAACAGTTAACCCATTTACCTGTTATTGTTGATCCATCTCATGCAGTAGGTAAACGAGAATTAGTTGAACCTTTAGCAAAAGCGGCAATTGCTTGTGGGGCGGATGGATTAATAATTGAATGTCATCCTGAGCCGGAAAAATCCGTTTCTGATGCTAGACAAGCCTTATCTTTGGAGGATATGGCAGAATTAGTGAATCGTTTACGTCCCGTTGCGCTGGCTGTCGGACGAGAGATGCTTCAAGTTCCATCTCCAGCGATGGCATTAGTATAATTTTAGTAGAGACGTGCCATGGCACGTCTCCACCCGTAATAATAATAAAACCAATCGTTTATAAATACTAAAACTCATGACTGTTGAAATCAAAGTTCCTTCTATGGTGTGTCAAGCCTGCGCGAATACCGTCACTAAGGCGATTAAATCCTTGGATACTGAGGCGGATGTGCAGATTAATTTAGAAACGAAAACGGTTAATATTAATGGTAAACCTTCGGAAACTGCTGTTAAAGAAGCGATCGTATCCGTTGGTCATACCATAGAGTAAACGTAGAGTAGAAAGAGAAAGAGAAAGAGACGCGCCGTGGCACGTCTCTACAGGAGAAAACCAGTAATCATTCCTGCTAATAAAATAAAACCAATACCGACATTATTACGGAATATTTTACCATAAATCGGTTTAGGAAGATCCGGGTTTCGCAGTTGAGAATATTGTTCAGACCAAAGAACAATAGAAATGATCAGCGTTAGCCAATATTCCCAATGTAACTGAAGCTTTAATCCTAAAATTCCTAATAAAATAGCTGTGCCTAAAAAGAAGATGCCAACGGCATTGGCGGATTGTTCACCGAAAAAGATCGCACTTGAATTTACACCTAAACGTTGATCATCATCTCGATCACTCATGGCATAAACGGTATCAAATCCTAACGTCCATAATACCGTTGCTCCCCATAAAAACCAGGTAGCAGTCTGTAAATTTCCCACCGCCGCTGTCCAACTAATTAATACGGCAAATCCCCAGGCCATTGATAAGACTAATTGCGGTATCGGAAACACCCGTTTGGCTAAAGGATAACCAATAATTATAGGAACCGCCGCCACACATAACCCAAAGCTCAAGGGGTTTAAATATACAGCCAGTCCCGCCGCACAAGCAAAGGCAACCCCAGCGATGACAATAGCCGTTTTTACCGTTAACGCACGGGAGGCGAGGGGACGGGTGCGAGTGCGTTCGACTTCCGGGTCAATATCTCTGTCCCATAAATCATTAATCACGCATCCAGCGGCACTGGTGGCCAGGGTTCCCACCACAATCACTAAAATTAAGCTCAGGGGAGGTGTACCATTGGTGGCTAAGAAAATCGCCCACAAAGCGGGAATCATCAAAATTAGACGTCCGGCGGGTTTATCCCATCGCAACAGCCGCATAATCGTTTGCCAAATCGGTTCCGGTGGATTAGATTGGGTCAGCATTGCCAGTTGCATCGAGAGAATTGGATTGAATCTTCACAATATTTTTTAACACATATCCGCCATCGGTCTAAAATTAAGGGGAATAGCTTCTGAGAGAGTGATTATGGTCACATCAATGCCTTTGGTGAAGAGTTCTGAACCCATAGATGACCGAGATCGAATCTTAGCCGCCATTGATTTAGGAACGAATTCTCTACACATGGTTGTGGCGAAAGTTCAGCCCCAACTGCCCACATTTACGATTATTGCACGGGAAAAAGAAACCGTTCGTTTGGGCGATTGTGGGGACAAAGGGAATCTCAAACCGGAGGTGATGGAACGGGCCATTACTTGTTTAAAACGGTTTCAAGATGTTGCTAAAACTTTTAACGCCGAACAAATTGTTGCTGTCGCCACCAGTGCGGTACGAGAGGCACCCAATGGCCGAGAGTTTATCGGTCGAGTCGCGGATGAACTGAATTTAGAAATTAGTTTAATTTCCGGTCAGGAAGAAGCTCGACGCATTTATTTAGGGGTGCTTTCGGCGATGGAATTTAACAACCAACCCCATATTATTATTGATATTGGTGGAGGGTCTACAGAATTAATCTTAGGAGATGGTTGGGAACCTCGATTTTTGAGTAGTACAAAAGTGGGTGCTGTTCGATTAACCCATGATTTTGTACATACTGATCCCATTAGTCGCACGGAGTTTTTATATTTACAAGCTTATATTCGAGGAACATTAGAACGGGTTGTTGATGAATTATCCTCCTGTTTACAATCGGGTGAAATTCCTCGATTGGTAGGAACTTCTGGAACCATTGAAACCTTAGTTGGGATTAAAGCCAGAGAAAAATTAGGAACAGACCCGACTCGTTTGGGTGGGTATGAATTAACGTTAGAAGAATTACAGGAATTTGTCAATCGAATTCGTAAATTATCCTATCAAGAACGATTACAAATTCCGGGAGTTGCTGATCGTCGAGCCGAAATTATTTTAGCGGGGGCTTTGATTTTACAAGAAGCAATGACTTCGTTAAATCTGCGGTCTTTAACGGTCTGTGAACGCAGTCTCCGAGAAGGGTTGATTGTCGATTGGATGTTAACTCATGGGTTAATTGATGATCGTCTCCATTATGGCAGTTCTGTTCGAGAAAGAAGCGTGATCAAAAATGCTCAAAAATATCAAGTTGATTTAGAATCGAGTCAACGGGTTGCTGATTTTGCCTTAAGTTTGTTTGATCAAACCAAGGGATTATTACATAATTGGGGAGGGGCTGAACGGGAGTTATTATGGGCGGCTAGTATTCTGCATAATAGTGGCTTATATGTGAGTCATTCTGCTCATCACAAACATTCCTATTATTTAATTCGCTATGGGGAGTTATTAGGGTTTTCTGAAACGGAAATTGATGCGATCGCAAATTTAGCCCGATATCACCGCAAAAGTAGTCCGAGAAAGAAACACGAAGCCTATCAAAATTTGCCTCGACGGTTTCGACAAGTGATTGATCAATTACATCCTTTATTACGGTTAGCAGTAGCATTAGATCGGCGCATGATTGGGGCAATTTCCCAAGTTGTTTGTGAATATAAACCGATAACACGGGAATTTTATTTGAAATTAAAACCCACCCATGCTGATGATGATTGTGCCTTAGAAATGTGGAGTTTGGATTTGAAAAAAGAAGCCTTTGAAACCAACTATGGGTTAAAGTTAGTGGCTAAATTAGAATCCTAATTTCGTAAGCTGCGTGTGTTCCGCGCACGCAGCTTGTTAAATATTATATTAGAGTCTGGTTTATAATTTAATCCCAGGTTTCTAATTCTGCCATCCAGTTATTCCAAAGAGCAATTAATTGTTCACGACGGGTTTCAAAAGTAGCAGCAATCCAAATTAAAATTAATCCTAAAATAAAGGAAATTACCCATTTCATAAACGAATAAATGGAATTGAGAATAATCAGTTGATTCACAATATTGATTAAAAATGTTGCGGTTCCGATATAGAGAAAAGCTCTAATTTTTAATCCTAACCCAGCAAAAATTGTGATTAAACTTAAGATTCCAGGGAGAATTCCTGTTCCTGGGTGGGTGAAAAGGGAAGTTCCACAAAATAGACTCGTTCCCAAAACACGAAACCCGTGACGCCAAGGACGATTTTGTTCTAAGTTTAAACTGGGTTCAAATTGGGCAAAATAGAGCAATGATAAGGCGATGGGGAGAGTAAAAATAAACGCATCCCATTGATAATCAGTTAAAAATAGCCAATCATAAAAGATGAAATTAATTAAAATTAAACTCAGGTAATTTAAGCGAATATTTTGAGTAAAATGTGATAAGGCAATATAGAATAAAATTGCCAGGGTAGCTGAAAAATACCAAGTTAATTGTTGTTCGGGTTGCAAGAGAAAACGGGAAACCATAACCGTGATAATGGGAAGAATAATTGCAACAGTTTTCCAAGGTTTAACCGACCATCCCCAACTATTCCAAGGCAGAATATAAAAGAACCAGGATATAATTGATACAATTGACCCCGACCAAGGAATAAAAAATCCGTTTAAATTGAATAGATTTTGCAGATAAATTATTAAGGCGGTTGCTTCTGTTAAACCGAGATAAACCCAGATTTCGGAGGCTGTAGAGTTGGGATTATGACGACCTTGAAAAATGGCATAACGCACTAATAAAACACTGGTTCCCATGGCTAAAAGGGGTTGAGAATTACTATAATTAAAACTCGCTAATAATAAGAATATACTACTGATAAACCAGTGAAGATGGGCAATAAATTTGATTTCAGCTTCAGGAAGTCGTAAATAAACGCTTAACCCAGGACTAAGAACCCGATAGGTATACATTAAACTGGTTCCTAATGTGGCAAAGGCAATCAATTGTTCTGCTAAAGATTGAGCCTGAATTTGATAGAATAGAATTTCATAGGTTGAAACAGAAACTCCTAAAAGCCCTAAATAAACAAGAGCTTTAGTTTGACTATTTCGCCGTCCAATTCCGATTAAAATTAAGGCAAATCCGAGAGAGGTTAATCCTGTCCAGTCTGCAAAGGTTTGGAAACGAAAAATAATCCCTAAAATACCGTAAACAATAGGAATGATTTGCCAAGGATTAGGCAGTTTTTGAATATTATAATGACGTTTCCACCAGTCCCCAAAAAGTTGCGTTGTCAGTCCTAAAATAATATTAGCAACGGCTAAACTAACCAGAGAACGGTCGTTAAAAATAAGGATTTCAACAATCAGTAATTCGACAGTCCAAGCTAAACTATATAATATCCAAGGGGAGAATCCAAATTCAGCAGTTCTTTGCAGTTCTCCTATATTCAATCCTCGAAAAATTAAGGCAATAATTAAAATAATCAGGGTAGAAATTAGGTTAAAATTCCCAGGAAATCCAGCCGAATATAACCCAAAGGAATGTAGGGTAATGACGGACAATTCCAACCCTAATAAGGCAATTGCCCAACCGTCAAGGGCTTGTTTATAAAGTCTAATAACATTCGATTGAATTGAACCATATCGGCATAACATTAACCGAAATATCCATAATCCTGTGACGGTTAAACTCAACATCATTAACCATCCTTCTCTTGTTACCAAATCCTGTACCGATAACAATAACAATAACAATCCTAATCCTAAACCAATGGTAAAAACCGATGCAAATAGGGTTTTTAGAATTTGGGTATTAACAACCATTAATAGTGTTGTTAAGCCTAAACTGAATAAACGGATTTGGGGATGGGGCAGGGTTAAAATTTGGACTAAACCACAGGCGAAAATACTAAATCTAACGGCTTTTGTTTGTTTAGAGTCTGTGGTTTGTGTGGCTACACAGGTTAGGGCTAGAGGTGTAATTAACCAAGCAATTTCTAATGTTTTGTTATCAAAATAAAAGTTAGTTAAGAATAACATATAACTGAGTTCTGACAATAATATTCCCAGATTTAAAGCATCTTTACGGATAATAATATTCACCGAACTATTGACCGTAAATAATAAAAATTCACCTACCATTAATCCCAATAAAATTATTGCCCAAAGTTCTAGGGTTAAGTTGGGAAATTGCCAATAAACTAGATTAGCAAAGGTGACTAAACCTAAAATATGAGTTCCTAAAATTAAGGGATGCTTTAGGGGTTGACGACGGCTGGTAATGATTGCTAAAGTAATAGTAGAGGCTAATAAATTTAGCGATCGCAATGCTGGATTTAATATCGATAAGCTGGTTAAAAATACACCAAAAATTAAACTGATTTGATCTCCAAACTGAGCTAGTTTTCGTTGCGGACGGTGGTAAATCCAATCTGTTAAGGCAACAATAAATATTAAATAGGGAAACCAAGTTAAACTGAGTAAAGCCCAAGGAGAATTCTGAGAATTAGCAACCTCTACTCCAACGCTAATCGCCGTTTGTCTGAATTCAGGTGGTATTAAACGACCGACTAATACCACCATTGATAATCCAAAACCAAAGATTGCAGCTAAATCTTGCCGTTTCCAATATTTTAATAAATTATTAGTAAAAATCCCCATCCCAATTCCACTAATTAAAAAGGCTTGTCCAGGTTGAGAAAAAATAGTAACTAACCAACCTAAAAATAGAATACCGTAGCTACAGCGATGTAAAATTAATGAGGGAGAAATATATAGAAATCCGGCAAAAATTCCTAATGCTAATCCCAGTTGACTGATATCAATATTAACCACAAAATATGCCCGACAGAAAAGTATAGTTAAAAGATAAATAACAACAATTTTGGGGTCAATGCGTTGGTTTTGAGGGGAGGAAGTCGTCGGCGGGTTTGCAATGGTTAAAATTCCCGTGATGATAATTCCTAAATAAACCGCTATGACGGGAAACCCAGGAATTTGCCACCCCCAGTTTAAATAACTTAATCCTAAATGGTTGAACAGAGAACGGTGTTGCAATTGTCCTTGATTTCGATATAAAATAATTGTTAAAGTAGTTAGGGCTAAAGTAGCGATCGCCATCGTGATTAACCCCAAGGGTTCTAACCACAACTTTAACCCATCCATTGCCCAAAAATTTAGAGGAATTAAGACTAATGTTACTAATTTTAAGGCGGTTGCGGTTACGGGTAAACTAGACTGTTTGTTTCCCCATAAACTCACTCCCCAAAAAGCAAAAGTATAGGCAAATAAAATCAAATATTGTCCTGTTGCTGGAAATCTTTCCCACTGACTCGCTGCTAAAACCCCAGAGGAAACAATAACTAAAAATAATCCTAAAAATAATAGCCAGCGAACACTCAACTCGGCTTTTAAAGATTGAACAAGATTAGTGATAATAGCCGGAAATTCAAAAGCAGGTTTAGGAGGTTTAGAAGCAACTCGATTTTGAGTTATTTTTTCTGCTTCTAAAACTTTAGTTTTGGCAGAAGTAACAATTTTTTGGGGGAGAGCTTCACTCAAATATTGTTCACCAATTTGGCGAACTTGTGCATCGGATAATAAACCTAAACGTAACCAAACCTCTAACCCTTCTAAAATCATCGGGTTAGTGGTATCCGTTTGAATTAAGATGCGAACGAAACGTTTTGAAGGGGACATGGGGAGAAATAGGGTTTGGGGAAAAAGACGGAATGGATTTTGATGTATGTCTACGATAACGGCTGATCTTGCGAGTCTGATTTTTATTAATAATTATTTTAGATCATAAAAAAAGCTAAAAACCTGGTTTCTGGTCTGAATTTATCAAAGATTGAGAATAGCTATAATTTTCTTTAAAATTAATTGCTGTTTCGGTTATTTCATGCTATCCTAAAATTTAAGCATTGATTCAGTCTGCTATGTATCAAACTGACCCCCCACGTTCCCCGAAAGAAGTCCTACCGACGATGTACGACCTCAAAAGTGAAGACCCGGAGGAACCCGGTTTGCCTGACGAATTCCATGATTTACAACCCGAATTATTGAGAATAACTTTTCATCCCCCCGGTTATTCTCCCGACTCGATTTTTATTGCCAGTGACCTAAATCTCTATTATGACCCTCACCATTTGAACTGGTATAAACGCCCAGATTGGTTTGTGGTCATGGGAGTATCTCGGTTGTATGAACAACGGGATTTACGCTTAAGTTATGTGACTTGGCAAGAAGGAGTAAATCCGTTTGTGGTAGTAGAATTATTATCACCGGGAACAGAAGCCGAAGATTTAGGTCAAACCTTGCGGGAAATTCATCAACCTCCGACGAAATGGGAAGTCTATGAACGAATTTTACGCATTCCTTATTATGTGGTTTTCAGTCGTTATACCAATCAACTGCGGGTGTTTCAAAATAATGCCAGTCGCTATCAAGAATTAACGGTTTCAAATTCACGGGTTTGGATGCCTGAATTAGCATTAGGTTTAGGATTATGGCAAGGATATTATCAAGGAATTGCAGGATGTTGGTTGCGTTGGTATGATCAAAATCAGAATTGGATACCGACACCTACAGAACAAATAGAACAGGAACGTTTAAGGACAGAACAGCAACGACAAAAAGTTGAAGAATTAGAAGCGGTATTGCAGCGTTATCGAGAACAATATGGGGATTTATCCGAATAATTGTAGAGACGTACCCCCTAATAATTATAGAGACGCGCCATGGCACGTCTCTACAGATTTTGTAAGGGTTAGATGTGGAATCAATGTTAGAATCCGTTACGAGCCCAAACAACCATTGAAATTGAAAAAGTAAACAGCACTAACATCGAAACCCAACCCAGTGACACAATATCCATAGTGATGTATTAAAAAAAACGTGGCAAAATAACTCTACGGTAGATCATAACTTGAAACGGAGCGATCGCATGAAGGGGATAATCCGATTTAAGTTAAATCCAAAACCTCAAAATCCGCTTGTCCATAGGTCATATTGCGGTCAATAGCTGACAAAATCTTATAATTTGCCAAATCTGAGAATAAACAATCACAGACCAACTGACCCACATCCGCCCGATGAATAGTTCCCGCCACCCGATAATTTTCCGTTAACACCGCATTTCCCGTTGCGGGTTCAGACTTTAACCCCCCCGGACGAATAATGGTATAATTCAGTCCACTATTAATTAAATGCTGTTCGGCTTTTTCCTTTTCGATTAAAACTGACCTTAAGGTTTCTAACGCTTGGGGAGGTAAGGCTACCACACTCTCCCCGCTACCAATAGAAGAGACTAAGATAAATTTCCCCACCCCCGCTTTCACCGCCGCATCAATTAAATTTTTGTTTCCCAAATAGTCCGCCCGTTCTCCATCTTTGGGTAAACCGCCAATGGTACTAATCACAGCAGAAATCAATTCTGGCCCTAATATCGCCTGTTCAACGGCCGTTATATCTAAGGCGTCCCCCATCACCACTTCCACCCCCATCGCTTCCAACTCTGGGCGAGTGTCCGGTGTTCTTAACAACGCTTTCACATTCATTTCTCGGTTTCGCAGGTATTTTGCTACTTCTCGGCCCACGCCACGACTTGCACCCGCAACAAAAATATAAGATTCAGTGTTCATGGATGTTAACGATTCAACAATTCTTTCTATCTATTACTCTACTAAATGCTGTGTTAACCTAAGACCTTTGATAAATCAATAAAAGCTACAATCATTTTATATTATCAGCCTTTGTACGATTAAGTCCCCCTATTAACAGTTTTAGCCGTGTCCTTACAAAAATTATTTCAAATCAGCACTTCGGCGCCTCCGCCCTTGCATTGTACAAACCCCGCCTGTCCCCAACCGCGTAACCCTTTGGGAAATCACATCTGTGATACCTGCCAAACCCCCCTAACCTATCGGTATTTGTGGGCCACAGGTTCCGGGGCGGGACAAATTCAACCGGGTCAGTTAGTCGGAAATCGCTACTATGTCACCTCTCCCCAAATTTGGTTAGATACTAAACCCGGTGCACCGCCCATTTTAGCCGATATCCTCTCAGAGTCGATATTATCCTATTTGTATTTATATCCCCATCGGCTGCATATTCCTGGGGTGTTTGGGGTGTATTCCTTGGGAATTCCCCCGGAAACCACAGAAACCCTATTATTAGAGAATATTCCCGTTGATAGTCGGGGTCAACTGTTCCCGACTTTAGTAGAAGCATGGCCTAAAACTAACCCTGTACGTCAGGTGTATTGGTTATGGCAAATGCTGCAATTATGGACACCCTTAACGGAACAAGGTGCCGCCTATAGTTTATTAGTGAAAGATAACTTACGGGTGGACGGCGGTTGGGTACGGTTGCGAGAACTGCATCACGGCAAAGTTCAACCCACCCAACGAGATTTAGCCGAATCTTGGACAGCGTTTATTGAAACCGCCCATCCCACTATTCAATATCGGTTACAAACTATTCATCAATTGATGCGTCATCAGGAAGACTCGTTAAAAGAAGTAGCGAGTCAACTGAATCAATTATTAATGGAACAAGCGGCTCAATTACCTTTACATTTAGCCGTAACCGGATTAACAGATGTCGGGGTGAAACGTTCTCATAATGAAGATAGTTGTTATCCGAATATTCAGGATGTACGGAATCTCTATATTTATCCCAATGATAAATTAATTCCCCATTTAAGTATTGTTTGTGATGGAGTTGGAGGTCATGACGGGGGCGAGGTAGCCAGTCAATTAGCGGTACAATCTGTTAAGCCTTTAATTCATAGTTTAATGGCGGAAATTTCTAATCAAGAAGAATTAGCACCGCCCGAATTAATTATGGAACAACTGCAAGAAATTGCCAGGGTTGTAAATAATGTGATTGCGGCTCAAAATAATGAACAGGGGCGAGAATTTAGACAACGGATGGGAACAACGTTAGTGATGGCATTACAACTACCGCAAAAAGTCAAAACCCCAGAGGGAATTGAATTAAATAATTGCCATGAACTTTATATTATCAATATTGGGGATAGTCGCGCCTATTGGATAACTCAGAATTCCTGTCAACAATTAACCCTCGATGATGATGTGGCAAATCGAGAAGTCCGTCATGGTCGCTGTTTATATTGGGATGCTGCTCAACGTTCTGGTGCTGGTGCTTTAACTCAAGCTTTAGGAACTAGAGAAGCGGAATTTTTACGCCCAACGGTGCAACGATTTATTATTGAAGAAGACGGATTATTATTATTATGTTCCGATGGATTAAGCGATAATCAACGGGTTGAACAATGTTGGCAAGATTTTTCGGCTTTGGTCTTAAATGGAGAACAATCTTTAGAATCTGCGGTACAAGGATGGATTGAAGTTGCTAATGATAAAAATGGTCATGATAATGTTTCTGTTGTCTTGACCTATTGTGGTGTTTCTCCACAAAAATTAGTCTTAGTGGAAACCCTACCTCTATCAACAAAACCTGAATCTTTGGAAACTGAACCGACAGCAGCATCCAAAGTTTTATTATATGATGAATCGATTCCTGAAGCAAAAATTCAACCGACATCTAAACCTCTTTCTAAATGGAAGGAAGTTGCTTTTATTCTAAGTTTATTTGCAATATTAATTGCTGGAGGTTTTGCCATTTGGTGGCAAGTTAGCCAGTCTCAAATCAAATCTATTCCCGAACAACCGACCAATAAATGATAACCTCAGAAACCGGGTTTCTTATCGTTATCTATCCTTGAGAAACCCGCTTTCAATATAATTATGGTGTCCCCGCAGGACTTCCACTTCCTAACTGAACATTCGGTGTTTGAATAATATTCGCTTGTTGACCATTCCATTTTTCCACTCTCACCCGTTCAACTCTTAAACGTTCTAATTCTAATAATTGTGGTGTAATAGAATTGGCTAATAAACGGTTTGATTCTGCTTCCGCCCTGGCTTTTTCAATTGTAACTAGAGCTTCTCCTTTTGCTTGAGCGACATTAGAGGCGGCTTCCGCTTCTACTTTACGACGGTTAGATTCAGCAGTTTGAGCCGCTTGTTGGGCTGCAAATTGTTCATTAATACTCTTTTGAATATCTGGCGGCAAACGTAAGGGATTCAATAAAGAAATATCTTGAACAACGATAATCGGAAACCGTTTTTTTGTACAGTCTCTTACGCCAACGACTAATTTTTGTTGATTCATCGGTAACATGGCTGGAGTTAATTTCTGATTTTCTGCTACTTCCCCAAAACAATTTCGCAAGGCATTTCTTAACTCATTGGCTCGAAATTGCTCTGGGGTTTTGCGATAGGTTTCATAAAATTGATGGAGTTTGGTTTTTGTTGTTCCTGGGAGGGTTTCTGTACTAAATCCAAAGGAAACTCCCACATCCGCAGAAACCGGACTTCCTCCTACTGAAAATACAACGGATTCGTCCGTCGGGGAACCTTCTGTTGCCGCTTGAGTAAAGGGATAGGTATTAATAAATGTGGGGAAAATTACCACTTCTTCCGTATAACCATTATACCACACTCTACCCGTAACAATTTTAGCATTTTCTATGCCTTTTTCTCCCCCATACAGTTGAATTTTTAACCCCGCATAACCCGGTTCAACGGTGACAACACTGGTTCCCGGAACAATACCACAGGAACTTAAACTGGTTGCTAAAATAGTGGTTAATAGAATAGATGAAAAACTTCGGAATTTCATTGCTTTTTAGCTCCTTTTAACAAATCAAGAGGTGTAAAGTTTAAACGAGAAAAATCAGGATCAGTTTTAATTTCTTGGAAAATTTCTATTTTTTCCTGAATTTGAGAAGAGGATAAACCGATAAAATCCCAAATTCTCAAGGTTTTATAGTCGGGAAAGTAAGCAATAAACAGTTTTCTGGCTTGATAGGCTTGCCAAAGCATGAATAAAATATAAATTGCTGAACTATTTAATAAAATCAACACAAAAACCCAGATTAAAAATCCGATTATTGGTAGATTAGAGTTTAAAAAATGAGGGGCTATCGCCATTAATATCAAGGAAATGAAAACTTCTATCATTCCAATGATTAACCATTTTTTTAGAGGATTCGTTCTCACAACTCCCTCCGATCACATCCAATATTCAAGGGTTGGTCAAGTTTCAATTAAACTCTGTTCTTAGAAACCTTACTCCGATTATATCCTTTCCTTCCTAACTGTCTTGCAGGGATGATAACCGTACTATAGTGAACACTATTTACAGGGGATTTCAATGGGCTACAATTAGATAGAATTGGGAAATTTGCGATCGCGACTGAAAACAAACATTATCAGATCAATTTTTGGCTCAAGGTGGCGACAACCTCTAGGTGTTCAAAAAGGAAATGCTAAATTAATGGCTGAAACTTCTATCTGTTCTGGGTTTGAACTCTCTCGGCTATCTAGGGAGGTTGTCAGAATTCCTGAATGCTTTATGGGGATAGGGTTTCAGCCTTTTTTTATTTTTGCCTGTTGACAAGTCGATGGCTGAAATGATATATTCAATCCAGGTTGTCAGAATCGTACCTCGAAAACTAGATATATCAAGGGTTTCAGAAGCCTACGGTTGAAATCACCTATAATCCCTTTCAGGGATTGAAACCTAAAGATACCGCGTTCTTAATTGATAACGATACTTGTTGAAATCACCTATAATCCCTTTCAGGGATTGAAACTGCACGGTAAACCCGCAGCAATTTGTTTTGTATTCGAGTTGAAATCACCTATAATCCCTTTCAGGGATTGAAACAAAAGTTGACCCAACACTGACGGCTAAACCATTATCGTTGAAATCACCTATAATCCCTTTCAGGGATTGAAACTAGAGTCCTTCAGAAGCAACTCAAACCACTAACAAGTTGAAATCACCTATAATCCCTTTCAGGGATTGAAACGTGGCGAGGCGACGGGGCGGAAGCGGCGGTAGAGTTGAAATCACCTATAATCCCTTTCAGGGATTGAAACGGGATTGGCTGCAATGCAGAGGTGATAATGCAGGTTGAAATCACCTATAATCCCTTTCAGGGATTGAAACGCATTCCTGATGATTAAACAGTAAATTGAAGCCGAACCGGAG
>CAITND010000199.1 GCA_903893625.1 uncultured Oscillatoriales cyanobacterium | reverse complement strand
CAAACTTTTTTGCTGACGCAGTAAAGTTTTTAATTCTTCTGATGTTAAATCAATTCTTTCTTGATAGTTAACTTTCATATTGATTCTATATTGATTTCTTAGTTAAGCTATTGTAGCATGAATTTTCGGAAATGGTATAACACAAATCAATGAAATATTCACGGGGGTTAAAACCCCCTGAGTCGCTTTTCATCTCAGGTCTGAAGACACGAAGTTTTCAAGCTCCCATCTTGGCTTTATAATAGGTTTTTCCCTCCCTTAATGGGCCTTCATTGCCCTCGGAGATAGTAAAGCTCTAGGTATCTACATTCATAACTCTAAATTGACTGCCATGAATACTCACAAATTCCCCGAAAAACAGGGTTTATACGATCCACAATTTGAACACGACGCCTGCGGGGTCGGGTTTATTGTGCAGATGAAAGGTAAACAATCTCACGATATTGTGGAACAGGGGTTAACTATCCTGCTCAACCTCGACCATCGCGGCGCCTGTGGTGCGGAAACCAATACGGGTGACGGGGCGGGAATTTTGATCCAACTCCCCCACAAGTTTCTGAAAAAAGTGGCGGCGGCGGAGAATATTACCCTACCCGCACCCGGTCAGTATGGCGTCGGGATGATGTACGCTTCCCCCGATACCAACGCCAGGGAAAGCGGTCGCCGGATATTTGAGAAAATTGTGGCGGCGGAAGGTCAACAGGTCTTAGGTTGGCGGGACGTACCGACAGATCATTCTTCCCTGGGAAATACTGCTAAAATGAGTGAACCCTTCATGCAGCAGGTGTTTATTCAACGGGGTTCGGGCTTAGTTGATGATTTGGCTTTTGAACGGAAATTGTATGTAATTCGTAAACGCGCCCATACCGAGATCCGGGTAACGCAGGTTGACTCCTATTTGTATCTGTCAAGTCTCTCCGGTCGGACTATTGTATATAAGGGGATGCTGATGACTATGCAGGTGGGTGAGTATTACCCCGAACTCCATGATCCTGATCTGGAAAGCGCCTTAGCGTTGGTTCACTCGCGCTTCAGTACCAATACTTTCCCCAGTTGGGAACGTTCCCACCCCTATCGCTACATTGCCCATAACGGCGAAATTAATACCCTGCGGGGCAATATTAACTGGATGACCGCCCGGGCGTCGATGTTGGAGTCGGAACTATTTGGGGAGGATCTGAAAAAAATTCAACCTGTGATCAATATTAAAGGTAGCGATTCTACTATTTTTGATAATGCCTTAGAATTGTTAGTCTTGGCTGGGCGATCGCTTCCCCATGCGGTGATGATGATGATCCCGGAACCTTGGACGGCCCACGAGTCCATGAGTGATGAGAAAAAGGCCTTTTATGAATACCATTCCTGTTTAATGGAACCTTGGGATGGCCCCGCTTCTATTGCCTTTACCGATGGGACGATGATGGGTGCTGTCCTCGACCGTAACGGTTTACGACCTTCGCGCTATTATGTGACTAAGGATGATCTGGTAATTATGGCGTCGGAGGCCGGAGTTCTACCTATTGAACCGGAACGAGTCGCCTATAAAGGCCGTTTGCAACCGGGGCGGATGTTCCTGGTAGATATGGAACAGGGGCGGATCATTGCGGATGAGGAAATTAAGGCGAAAATCGCTACAGAACAGCCCTATCGGGACTGGATCAACCAGAATATGGTGGAATTGGCCAACCTGAAAGACCCCGTAGAAACGCACCATGACAAAGACCCCGTAGAGACGCGCCATGGCGCGTCTCTACAGGATGGGTTAGTCCAACTGCAAACGGCCTTTGGGTATACCTTTGAGGATCTGCGGCTGCTGTTAACGCCAATGGCGCGGGATGGCGTTGAAGCGGTGGGTTCGATGGGAACTGATACCCCCTTAGCGGTGTTATCCGATCGCCCGAAACTGCTTTATGATTATTTTCAACAACTGTTTGCTCAGGTAACAAACCCCCCCATTGACTCCATTCGAGAAGAAATTATCACCTCAGCCGAAACTACTATCGGGGCGGAACGCAACCTGTTAAAACCCGAATCGGAAAGTTGCCACCTGATCGAACTGAAAAGCCCAATTCTGAGTAACGAAGAATTAGCTAAACTCAAATTTGTTAATGAGGATGGTTTTCAAGCCGTTACCCTGCCAATTCTGTTTAACCCCAAAGATGGGGTTAAAGGGTTGGAAGCGGTCATGGCGGGGATTTTTGCCCAAGCTGACGAAGCAATTGCAGCCGGGGTGAACCTCTTAATTTTGAGCGATCGCGGTGTTGACCCCGACAACGCTCCCATCCCGGCTTTATTAGCGGTATCCGGTTTACATCACCATTTAATTCGTCAAGGGACTCGCACCCGGGTGGGCTTGATTCTCGAATCCGGTGAACCGCGAGAAGTCCATCATTATGCCCTATTAATCGGTTATGGTTGTGGTGCAATTAACCCCTATATGGCGTTTGAAAGTATCCACGACATGATCACTCAAGGATTATTAGTCGGTGTGGACGATAAAACCGCCTGTAAAAATTACGTCAAAGCTGCAACAAAAGGGGTAGTTAAAGTTGCTTCAAAAATTGGAATTTCCACTTTACAAAGTTATCGTGGTGCCCAAATTTTTGAAGCCATTGGTTTAAATCAATCGGTGATTGATCGATACTTTAGTTGGACGGCTACCCGCATTGAAGGCGCTGATTTAGATGTTATTGCTAAAGAAGCAATTATCCGCCATACCCACGCTTTCCCAGAACATCCCGGTGATAATACCCATACCCTAGATGTGGGGGGGGAATATCAATGGCGTAAGGAAGGAGAAGCCCATTTATTAAGCCCGGAAGCGATTCATTCTTTACAGAAAGCGGTGCGTCTGGGAGATTATGAATTGTTCAAAAAATACGCCCAGTTGGTGAATGAACAAAACCAAAAATATTTCACCCTGCGCGGCTTATTGCAATTCAAAGATCGTCAACCGATTCTATTAGAAGAAGTCGAACCCATTGAAGCGATTATGAAGCGCTTTAAAACCGGGGCGATGAGTTATGGATCGATTTCTAAGGAAGCCCATGAAACCTTAGCGATCGCTATGAATCGGATTGGTGGTAAGTCTAACACAGGAGAAGGCGGCGAAGACCCTGAACGTTATACCTGGACAAACGAACAGGGGGACTCGAAAAATAGCGCCATTAAGCAAGTCGCCTCTGGTCGGTTTGGGGTAACGAGTTTGTACCTCTCCCAAGCTAAGGAAATTCAAATCAAAATGGCACAGGGGGCTAAACCCGGAGAAGGTGGACAACTCCCCGGACGCAAGGTTTATCCGCCCATTGCAAAAGTCCGCCATTCTACCCCCGGCGTGGGTTTGATTTCTCCTCCTCCTCACCACGATATTTATTCCATTGAGGACTTAGCCGAATTAATCCATGATTTGAAAAATGCGAATCGAGCAGCGCGGGTAAGTGTGAAATTAGTCTCGGAAGTCGGAGTTGGAACTATTGCTGCGGGGGTTGCTAAAGCCCATGCAGATGTGGTATTAATCTCCGGTTTTGATGGGGGTACGGGTGCGTCTCCCCAAACCTCAATTAAACACGCCGGACTGCCTTGGGAGTTGGGTTTGGCAGAAACTCATCAAACCCTGGTGTTGAATAATTTGCGATCGCGCATTGCTGTTGAAACCGATGGTCAGATGAAAACCGGACGGGATGTGGTGGTGGCTGCGTTGTTAGGGGCGGAGGAATTCGGCTTTTCAACGGCTCCTTTAGTCACCTTGGGTTGTATTATGATGCGGGTGTGCCACCTGAATACCTGCCCTGTGGGTATTGCCACCCAAAACCCCCAACTGCGGGAAAGCTTTTCGGGTGATCCTGAGTATACCGTTAACTTCATGAAGTTCATCGCCCAGGAAGTCCGAGAAATCATGGCCCAGTTAGGTTTCCGCAGCTTAAATGAGATGGTGGGACGCACGGATATTTTGGAAGGTAAGAAAGCCGTTGACCATTGGAAAGCTAAGGGTATTGACCTCTCTAAAATCCTCTATCAACCGGAAGTTGGGGACGATATCGGCCGTTACTGTCAAATTCCCCAGGATCACGGGTTAGATAAATCTATGGATATCACCGTGTTACTGGATTTGTGTAAACCCGCTATTGAGAAGGGTGAGAAGGTTACAGCTACCTTACCGATTAAAAATATTAACCGGGCGGTGGGGACAATTTTAGGCAATGAAATCACTAAAAACCATTGGCAAGGTTTACCCGAAGATACGGTGCATCTGCATTTTCAAGGCAGTGCGGGTCAAAGTTTTGGGGCGTTTGTGCCTCAAGGGGTGACGTTAGAATTGGAAGGGGATGCTAACGACTATGTGGGCAAGGGATTAAGCGGAGGCAAAATTATTATTTATCCTCCGGCAGTTTCCACCTTTATCCCTGAAGATAACATCATTATCGGGAATGTGGCGTTATATGGTGCGACCCTGGGGGAAGTCTATATCCGAGGGTTAGCGGGTGAACGTTTTGGGGTGCGTAACTCCGGTGTGAATGCGGTTGTTGAGGGTGTGGGAGATCACGGTTGTGAATATATGACCGGAGGTAAAGTCGTTGTCCTGGGCACCACCGGACGTAACTTTGCGGCGGGGATGAGTGGCGGTATTGCCTATATCTTCGATGAAACCGGAGATTTTGCCACCCGTTGCAATACGTCTATGGCAGATTTAGAAAAGTTGGAAGACCCGGAAGAAATTAATCAGGTTTACCAACTTATTGCTAAACACGCGGAGTATACCAAGAGTCAGAAAGCCCTGAAAATTTTGGCAAATTGGACGGAAATGATTCCGACTTTTGTTAAAGTGATTCCCCGGGATTATAAGCGGGTTTTAGAGGCATTAAAAGAAGCTGAAAAATCCGGTTTAACGGGGGATGAAGCGTTAACGGCGGCGTTTGAAGCTAATTCCCGTGATGTGGCGCGGGTTGGCGGAAGTTAAATGTTAGAATAACAGGGGGCTTCGGCCCCTTGTTGGACGGATGAATAACTGTATAAACGATTTTAATAGAAGGAAAATATGGGACTTCAGGAAGAAATTGACCGCATGAGACAAGAAATTAGAGCCGATGGATACTCGATGTCTATTGGGGAATGGATCAGTCTTTATGAAAGTGAAGAAATTGATATACACCCTGAATTTCAAAGATTTTTTCGGTGGACGAATACTCAAAAAACTAATTTTATAGAATCTATTTTACTGGGAATACCGACTCCACCTATTTTTGTATCTCAACGTGAAGATGGAATTTGGGATGTTGTAGACGGTTTACAACGTTTGTCTACTATATATCAGTTTATTGGAAAATTAACAGATGAAAATAACAAACTTATCCCTCCTTTAGTGCTTGAAGGAACTAAATATTTACCTAATCTAAACAATAAAAAATGGCAAGATCCAGATGATTCCGAAAACTCTCTGACTCCATCTCAACGTCTTTTGATAAAAAGAGCCAAAATTGATGTCAATATTCTATTAAAAGAAAGCGATAAGGTTGCGAAATATGAATTATTTCAACGATTAAATAATGGAGCATCTCTAGCTACTCCACAGGAGGTAAGAAACTGTATTCTTGTAATGTATAATCGTGAAATGTTTAATTGGATGAAAAGTTTAAGTCAAAATCAATCTTTTAAAGAATGTATAGCTCTTGGTGATCGACTCAATGATGAACAATATGATTTAGAGTTACTGCTCAGGTTTTTAGTATTCCGTAATATTGAACAAAATGCAATGAAGGGTATAAAAAATGATTTGGGAGAATTCTTGACAGATAAGATGGTACAAATGGCAGAGAATTCACAGTTTAATTATGAAGAGGAAGAAAAAGCATTTAAGCAAACATTTTCAATTTTATATGAACAGATGGGAAGTGATAGTTTTCGTAGATATTCAGCTAATAAAGATAAGTTTATGGGAGGATTCTTAGTATCTGCCTATGAAGTGATTGCTTTAGGAATAGGTTATCATTGTGAACAGTTATCTAGCTCTAATTTCAACATAAGAGATAAAGTAAAAGAAATTTGGTCACGTCCTGAGTATAAAGAATGGTCAGGTGGAGGCACTAACGCGCAGCGAAGACTCCCGAAATTAGTTCCCTTTGGTCGTCAAATGTTTCAACCATGAAAATACGGACTTTAGAGCAGCTTAATAAACAGCTTTCGGATAAACTTGTATGGAGAAAAAAAGAGCTTTCATCTTTGAAAGCCATGATTGATTGGAAATCACCTTCTCTTGATCAACGCAACGTATTGCTTCGCAGCGGAATAACTATCCTTTATGCTCATTGGGAAGGCTTTATTAAAGTAGCAGCCAATAGTTATTTAGAATTTGTTGCTATGCAACGACTTCCCTATAATCAGCTTTCCAATAATTTTATAGCTTTAGCAATGAAAGATCAGTTAGATCAAGCAAGAGACACAAACAAGGCAACTATATACTGTGAAGTAGCTGATTTTTTTATAACAAAGCTGACTGAACGAAGCAGAATTAAATATGAAAATAGAATAGTGACATCTAATCTTTCATCATCTGTTTTTAAAGAGATAGTTTTTATGCTGGGTTTAGATTACTCTTTTTATGAACTAAAAGAAGTAATAATTGATGAAAAATTGCTGGCTAAGAGAAATAAAATAGCTCATGGTGAGTATCTTGACATAGATGAGAATGATTATGATGAGTTGCACAGACAAATAATATCAATGATGGATCATTTTCGTAATCAAATAGATAATTGTGCAGCTACAAAACAATATTGTTGTAATGAGGATAAATTAGGGCAAATTTAGTTAAATAAATATCAGGAAGGAAGGAAGTTTATCAAGATTTCTGTGAATTAACAAAAATTGTCTCGAACCCGCCCCTACGAAGTGGTAAAATTTGGTTAAGTTAATTAGGAATTTTTAATATTGATGGATTTAAGCTAAGATAAATTTAATATTTGCTTAACTTCATCTAAAGAAAAAGTTGGACTTTCTTGTTCTTCTTGTTGTGCTATTCTTAAATCTTGTAAATCCTGTAAATCTTCTAACAGTTCTTGAATTTTAATAAATTCTTCACTGGGTAAAATGACAAATTCTTGACCATTTTTATTGATAAATTCAGGATGAAGTTGAATCATAATATTCTCCGATTAATTATTATAAGCTTTACTACGATGTTTAACTCGATAGATAACTAAGTTTTGTTCCTCAACTGCAAATAATACCCGATAATTTCCAACTCTTAAACGGTATTCTGGTGTAAAGTTTGTTAATCGTTTGACATCTCCTTGTAAATTATTTTGCATCCCTTCTATCTTAATATAGTATAGCGCGATGGGTTCCACCCAGCCGAAGGCGATCGCATATCTAACAACCCAGACATCATACTTTTTCTAAAAATAGCGATCGCTCTTGACCAAACTCAGAACCGAATCGGTTATACTGGGATTATGTTTTAATTTGTACCCTAAGAGCAATGTAAAATAGGCTAAATATGAGCAATACCTATACTGCAATTATTAAACAAGATGGTAATTGGTGGATTGGCTGGATTGAAGAAATTCCAGGGGTGAATTGTCAAGAATCTTCCCGTGATCAATTATTGGAAAGCCTTAAAACTACGTTAGAAGAGGCATTAGAATTTAATCGCCAAGATGCTATTAATGCTGCTAATGGTAATTACCAAGAAGAAAAAATAGCGGTATGAAGCGTAAAAAATTTATCCGCTATCTTCATTCTCAAGGTTGTGAGTTAATTCGAGAAGGAAGTCGTCACTCTTGGTGGTATAATCCTGTTTTAAATAAAAGAACAGCCGTTCCCAGACATACTGAAATTAGTGATATTCTAGCTAATAAAATCTGTAAGGATCTGGGTATAGCATCGGTCAAATAATTGATTTAATTTATATTAGTCGTTCTTAATATATTATAGCGCGATGGGCTCCGCCCAGCCGAAGGCGATCGCATATCTAACAACCCAGACATCATCCCTTTTCTAAAAATAGCGATCGCTGTTTAATGCGCTAAAGCGCAACAACGAAGGGGAGTTAATGATTTTATATTTCAGGTGATCATCTTTGAGGTTATTATAACATTATTCACCCCATTGATTAAATTATGACTGTTATTATTGCTGGAGAACGTAGTGGTGTTGGCAAAACAACCGTTACGTTAGCGATTTTATCCTATTTAAAACAACACAATTTTAACGTTCAATCGTTTAAGGTCGGCCCTGATTATATTGATCCGATGTTTCATCATTATGTAACTGGGAAATCTTGTTATAATTTAGATTCTATTCTAACTTCTGAATCCTATACTAAAATTTGCTATTTTAAACATATACAAACATCAGACTATGGCTTAATTGAAGGCGTGATGGGTTTATTTGATGGTATTCCTGATGCAGAAAGAATTCCTCTGGGTTCAACGGCTCAAATTGCTTCAATTCTAAATTTACCTGTTATTTTAGTCTTAGATTGTAGTCGAGTATCGGGTTCTATTGCTGCGATCGCACTGGGATTTAAAACTCTTAATTCCCATATAAACTTAGCAGGATTAATTTTAAATAAAGTCGGAAGTGATCGCCATTTAGAATTATTGAAAACCTCGTTAAAACCTCTCAATATTCCGATAATTGGAATCATTAAAAGACAGGAAAATATTGCAATTCCCGATCGTCATTTAGGGTTGATTCCAACGGATGAACTACCCAAACTTAATTTGTTAATTCAAGATTTAGCTAAACTTGCGGAAACTTGGTTTGACTGGGAACAATTATTACCGTTATTAAAGTACACCCCAAAAACCCGGTTTCTTCAAGAAACCGGGTTTTTAATGCCCACTGTATATCAACAAATTAAAATTGCTATCGCTAAAGATGCTGCATTTAATTTTTATTATGCCGATAACTTAGAGATTTTACAACAGTTAGGGGCGGAATTAATCGAATGGAGTCCATTAAAAGATGACTCGTTACCTCCAGGAATTCAAGGATTATATTTTGGGGGTGGGTTTCCAGAAGTATTTGCTGAACAATTAAGCCAAAATCAGCTAATTTTAAAAGCGGTTAAAAATGCCATTTTATCAGGAATGCCAACCTATGCGGAATGCGGGGGGTTAATGTATTTATGTGAAAATATTATTGATTTTGAAAATAACTCTTGGTCAATGGTGGGAGTTTTCCCGACAACTGCTGTGATGGGAAAATCCTTAAAATTAGGCTATTATCAAGCAAAAGTATTAAAAACAACTCCTGTCTTATTAAAAGGTGAAATTGTTATTGGACATGAGTTTCATCGTTCTGAACTGACTCAAAACTCAACCCAACCTTTATATGAAATGCAGCGTTTTTTCTCTTTAGAAAATAACACGCCTGTTTTAGAGGGTTGGGGAAATTTCCCTAATCTTCATGGGTCTTATTTACATTTGCATTGGGGAAATAGAATTGATATTCCTACCCGGTTTTTAAAGTCTTGTATTCAATATATCCCCTACAGGTTTTAATATTAGGAAATTTGATTTAATGCTTCTTGAAGAACCTCTACTCCTGCACCGGGAAGGTGAGCATTTTCACTAATATGTCGCTTCCAAGCTTTTGTTCCCGGTTGTCCAGCAAATAGTTCTAATAAATGGCGAGTTATACTATTTAATTTTACACCTTTTTTCAGCCAATACTCAATATAATTATACATCGATTCTATGACTTCTCGACGAGTTAAAGGATGTGTTTTTTCTTGATAGATTTCTTGATCCGCCATTGCAAATAAATAGGGGTGATCGTAGGCGGCACGTCCGATCATAACAGCATCAACAAATTGCAGTTGTTGTTTGACTTCTGCTAAGGTTTTAAACCCACCATTAATTTCAATCCATAAATGGGGAAAGTCTTGTTTTAATTGATGGACTTCTTGATAGCGTAACGGCGGAATAGTACGGTTTTCTTTAGGACTTAAACCCTGTAACCAAGCTTTGCGTGCATGAACAGTAAATTGTTGACATCCGGCTTCAGAAACAATTCTAACAAAATGCACCATATCTTCATATTTATCCTGTTCATCAATGCCAATTCGATGTTTAATTGTAACAGGAATATTAACCGCTTTTTGCATGGATTCTACTGCTGACGCTACTAATTCTGGTTGCGCCATTAAACACGCACCAAAATTGCCATTCTGAACTCGATCACTCGGACATCCCACGTTTAAATTAACCTGATCATATCCCCAATCTTCAGCAATTTTAGCGCAGGTTGCTAGATGATCAGGATTATCCCCTCCTAATTGTAAAACTAAGGGTTTTTCTTCGGGAGAAAAGCCTAATAATTTTTCATGATCTCCATGTAAAATTGCTGCGGTCGTCACCATTTCTGTATACAGCAATGTTCGCCGGGTGATTTGTCGCATAAAATAGCGATAATGGCGATCAGTGCGATCCATCATGGGTGCAATACTCAGAGGATAAACCGGATTTAAGGTTAAAATTGATGTCAGATCATTCATGAAATTTATGATTTTATTGCTTTTAATTCTAAGGTAATTCTGATTTTTCCACTGACGGAGGTGGGAGGTTGCCAAGTTAACAGCGATCGCCGAATTTGATCAATAATTACCGCTTGTTTTTGATGATCATCTAAATCCACAATAGAGTCAAGATCATCAAAAATTGCCCGTTGTACATTACCTTGATCAACAATCATTTCAAAAATCACTTTTCCATTAACTTGATCGGTTAAATTTAATCCCTGTAAATAACGATTTAAGTCATTAATCATCGTGCGATCGCCAATTCCTGTAACTTGAATAACTGCAATGGTAGAAGCCGTATTTCTAACTGCATGAAGCCTTGTATCGAGTCTATCTGCACCTTGAAATTGAGAGGGAGCAGGCGCAAGTTCTGGACTGCGTTGGCTACTATAATTATTGTAACCCGATGCAGAACGAACTCGTCCTACATTCAGGGGAGTTGCTGATTGAGGTTGAGGCGTTTCTGGAGTCCCAAAAATTCCCCCATAACTAACACCTTCCGGTAATTCTATAGGAACTTCTACGGTGTGACGAGTTCCATTAGGATTAACTCGAACTTCTTCACTCACAGCTACAAACGCAGTATAATCTGAGAGTAATTGATAGGATAAAGCGGTGCGTGTTACGCTATCAACTCCTGATTTTGTTTCCCCGGAAAACATCTGATTCATCAGTTCTTTAATTTTAGCACGTCCCCATAATTTGGCAATAGCAATATTACCGGATTCCTTTGCATTTATTTCAGGAAAATTAACAGGTAAGGTTTGTTCATAGCGATCGCCTTTAACGGTTGTCCCTGTAATTTTTAATAACCCATTCCGTCGATCTAGTTTGCGTCCAAATAACACTAAAGGTTGATTATCAAATAAATCCGATAAGGTGATCGGATAAATTTCCGGTTTTAACCCTTCCCCTTGCCAACTAATTTCAATATCTGTTAAAATAGGGTTATTAATCTGTTTAAAAAAGGTTTCCACAACGGTTTGTGTAGGTTCATCTTGACGAACAATTTGTACAGTTCCCCGTCCCATTTCCCCCAAACGATTAAGTAAAAATCGATTCACAGAACTTCCCACCCCAAAACAATAAAATCGATTTCCAGGTTTAAGTTTATTTTGCACTTCTGCAATGACTTCCTGATCATTTCCAATATAGCCATCGGTGAGTAAAACAATACTGCGTAACCGACCCGGAGGCGGAGAAGGAAAGCGCATTACCGCTTGAATTCCATTTAATAATTCTGTTCCGCCATTAGCTTCTAATTGATTAATATAATTGAGAGCTTTTTCTCGGTTTCCAGGGGTATTTTCTAGGGGAGTTTCTGATAACGCATTGGTAGTATTAGCAAAATCAATAATCGTAAAGGTATCTTCCGCATTTAAGCCTTGAATAAACCGTTTCATTAATTCTTTTGATTTTTGCAAGGGTTCTCCTTCTTGGGAACCGGAAGTATCCATTAAAAAAATAACGTCTTTGGGGATAATTTGATTGGGATTATAACGAATCGCGGGTAACAGATAAACGGCAAAATGTCCCCCTTGCTGGTCGTTTTCTGTTAATACCGTTGCTCTTGTATTTTCTCCTGAAATTTGATATCTTAGAATCAGATCTTTATTAGGGATTTGATCGGATTGATCTAAACTCACAAATACCCGATTTCCTTGCTGTTGGGTGATGATTTTATGGGAGGTTGAACGAACATTTTCAATCGCAACACCCGCATCAATTTCTACATTGACTTGAATTTTATGGTCTGATTTTGTATGAGGTTCAATAATAGGCGGTGTTATCCGATCTGCATCGGGAACTTGATCGGTATTAGCTTGATTCTGATCAATTAACTGACCCGGAATATAACGGGGGCCAACCACCATCGGAAACACAAATTCATAATCTCCCCCTTCAAATTTTAATTGATCAATATAGCGAATCGTTACGGATATTTGCTCGCCGGGTTGAATATTGGCTACAGATTGAGTAAAAATATTATCTCGTTCCTGTTCTAATAATGCAGCCGTGCGACCTTGATCTTTAGCCCGTTGATAGATTTCTTGGGCACCTTCTCTAGTTTCAATTCTGGATTTAATCGTGCGATCGCCTATTTTAATCACCATCTGATCAACGGCGGCTTGATCGGGGAGGGGAAATACATAAATTGCTTCTAACGGTTCGGAAAAAGGATTTTCAAAGGTTTGAGAGACTTCAACCTGTGAAACATTTCCCGAAATTTTAGCATTAACTTGGGTTTGTTTTAAGGGAAAAACTTGGCTTTTGGTTTCAGATTTAACATATAAACCTCCTAATTGTTTCTCCGATTGTTGTTGAGGAAGTTGTGCTAATTTTAACGTCGAATTTTGCCGATCTAACTGTTGAGGTAAACTGGCAAACGTGGGGGTAGGATTTTCAATAAAATTTAAACTATTAAAAATGATAATCCCCAAGGAAAGCCTTGCTACAGTGGATAAAGAGTTCATGAATAAAACTGCCATTATTTGAGTTAAACTATCAATCGGGTCTACTGACTAAGACCTAATCCTGATCATAAACGTTCCTGAGCTACATGACTTTTTAATGTCCCGAAGACTCCTGTATAAACAGGTACAGTTCCCGCTTATGATTGATGATTGTATCGTTTTTTTACCCCGTCTCGATCCTTAAATTTTAACAAAAACCCGGTAGGGACTCAATAAACGGCTATAATGCCAGATTAGGTTATTCAGAAAACTGCTCTGATGAGTCCTCACCTTATTAATCATTGATTTCTAATGCTTCAAAACCAACCTCCTATTCAGATTTTTATTAGTACAGGTGAAGTCTCCGGTGATTTACAAGGATCAATGTTAGTAGAGGCTCTTTTTAGACAAGCAAAACGAGCAAATATTGCTTTAGAAATTAGAGGGTTAGGTGGGAAAAAAATGGCGGAGGCGGGAGCTATTTTATTAGGGAATACCACAGGTATTGGTTCCGTTGGAATTTTAGAGTCTTTACCCTACATTCTCCCGACCTATTTAATGCAAAAACAAGTCAAACACTATTTAAAAGGTCATCCTCCCGATTTAGTCATTTTAATTGATTATATGGGGCCGAATATTGGTTTAGGGAATTTTATTAAAAATAACTTACCAAAAATTCCTATTTTTTATTATATTGCACCGCAAGAATGGGTGTGGTCGCTTGGGTCTCGGAGTACAGAACAAATTGTTAAATTAACCAATCGAATTCTAGCTATTTTTCCTGAAGAAGCACGTTATTTTCAATCTAAAGGTGCGAAGGTGATATGGGTAGGTCATCCCCTATTAGACCGAATGAAAATAGCACCGAGTCGTGAAGAGTCTCGCCGAAAATTAGGCATTCAACCGGATGAAATTGCGATCGCCTTACTTCCTGCTTCCCGATGGCAAGAAATTAAATATTTAATGCCAATATTATTTAAAGCGGCTCAACAAATTCAAGCAAAAATGCCGACGGTAAAATTCTGGATTCCCTTATCTTTACCTGAATATAAAATAGCGATTGAAACGGCTATTAAAAACTATCAACTGAATGCCGTTTTAGTTTCAACCACATCGAGTCACTATCAAACCTTAGAAGTCTTATCCGCCGCCGATTTGGCGATCGCCAAATCAGGAACAGTTAACTTAGAAATTGCCTTATTAAATGTTCCTCAAGTTGTGGTTTATCGACTCAGTGCTTTAACGGCTTGGCTTGCTCGTCATTTCTTGAATTTTTCGGTTACGTTTATATCCCCAACTAATTTAGTGCAAATGCAAGCAATCGTTCCTGAACTGGTTCAAGAAAAAGTAACTCCTGAAAATATCGTTCAAGAGGCGATAGAATTACTAACGAATCAACTCAAACGACAAGAAATGTTAAATCACTATCAACAAATGAAGCAAGCATTAGGAGAGGAAGGAGCTTGCGATCGCGCGGCTTTAGAAATTCTCAAAAGTCTCCCCAGGTAAGCAGCCCTTAATTTTTGATTTTTTGAACCCCTGGTTGTAAAATAGTTATCAATAGACGATTTAGGAGGAAAGTTCTCTTGTCTATTATCGTAGTTCAAGATTTAACCCCAAGCCAAATACAAGATTTAGAACAACTCTATAAACAAGGATGGTGGAGTCACAAACGAACCTCAAAAGATATTCAAAAAATGTTGACTCACTCCGATATTATTATCGGTTTAGTAGACTCTAATACCCAAAAATTAATCGGGTTTACAAGAGTTTTAACAGATTATACTTATCGAGCATTGATTTGGGATGTTTTAGTGAAAAGTTCCTATCAAAATCAAGGATTAGGAAAAAAACTAATAGATGAAATTCTGACTCATCCCGATTTACAAGAGGTTGAAGCTTTTCTCTTAATGTGTTTACCTGAAATGGTTCTTTTTTATGAAAAATTAGGGTTTCATTCATCAGATAGCGTTAAATTAATGAGCTTAGAAAAGGCAACTCATTATGGGGATTTTTAGTTAATCATAGTGAGCCACGACTGCTTTGACACTCTCAGGTCTGAAGACGCTGAGATTCTTGGT
>CAITND010000198.1 GCA_903893625.1 uncultured Oscillatoriales cyanobacterium | reverse complement strand
CATCCGCCCTATTCCGACTTTTAATTTTTAGATTTACTTGCAATACTCCTAAGTGTGCAAGCCTAAAAAATAGACACAATCTCGATTTTCCTTAAAAAAGGCAAGAATTTCCATGTTTAATTCTAACTTAGAAGAAGAAGTCAAACGTATTAGTGAAAAATTTGAAATTGAGAAAAACAAAAATTTCACATTTTTGCTTATAGGTCGAACTGGTGTTGGTAAATCTAGCACAGTCAACAGTCTTATGGCAGAAAAAGTTGCCCCTGTTGGTGATTATAGACCAACAACAATGTCAGTCGAAAGTTATGAAGGCGAAATTGCAGGTGTAGAATTTACCATAATTGATACCCCTGGTTTGTGTGACGATTTAGAAGAAAAGGGAAATGATTACGATTATCTTGAACAAATTAGAGTGAATGTAGAGCGTATCGATCTCATGTGGTTTATTACAGCACTTGATGATGCAAGAGTTCGTAGTGATGAGATCCGAGGAATCAAAATAATTTCAGATGTTTTTGGCTCTAAAATATGGGAACAATCTATCATTGTTTTTACTTGTGCAGACAAGGTGTCTTCAGTCAAGTATCCCGAAGCTTTAAGAATAAGAACTGAATTAATTCGTGAACAAATTACAAAATATGCGGGAGTTAAGATTTCCAATAACATACCTTCGGTTGCAGTAAGCAATGTGCAAGAAACTACTCCTGATGGTGAACGATGGATCGGTGAGCTTTATATACAGGTTTATACCCGAATGGCAAGAGAAGGGGCTGGTGCATTTTTTACTTCAACTGTTGGACGTATTCAAGCGCCAAAACCTTCTGAGAAAATCGTATATGTACCTACGCCTTCTCCTGAACCTGCAAAACAATTAACTTATTCGCCAATCTATTTGAATGAGCGCCAAGCAGAGGTAGTAAAAAAGAGAACGGAAGAAGTTATTGGTATAACAGTAACCTCAGCAGTAGTAGGTGCTGCTTTTGGTTCAGTTGCTGGACCTGCTGGAGCGCTAGTTGGTGGTTTATTAGGTGCTGCTTGGGGTTTCTTCCGCAGCGTAGGTCGGTAATTTATGCGTAAATATTTGCTGGTTGGACAGACAGGTGTAGGTAAATCTAGCTTCATCAACTCGGTCTTTGGAAGGTATATTTCTCAAACATCTGACTATAAAGCTTGCACAAAAGTCGTTGCCCATTACGCTCACAATACCCCTTGGGGTAATATCTGTTTGATTGATACCCCAGGGCTTGCTGAAGACGATCTTGATTGTGACAACAAATATTTAGACATAATTCGCCAAACAGTCAATTTAAGAGAGACTTATGCAACTTTTTACATAACTCGTCTTGATGATACGCGCTTCCGTCCCGATGAAAAACGAACTCTCTCAAGGCTAACTGAACATTTAGGAAAACAAATCTGGGGTCGAACGATTTTGATCTTAACCTTTGCTGCATCTGTACCATCCCATCGTAGAACAGAAGCAACTAATCAACGAAAAGAAGACATACAAAATTACCTACGACAAATTTCTGCGGGTCAATTTCGCAAGTTTCATGATTATTGGCTGATTGATAACGTTGTCCCAAAATGGTCAGACAATGGTGTACCCATATCAACGATTTTTAAGAACATAACACCCCTTGTTTGATTTGTTTTTTTTGAGGGGCGATCGCTGTTTGATTGATTTTTTAGATGGGCGATCGCTGTTTATAGTTGATTGGATAGGCGATCGCTGTTTGATTCGAGATTAGGAGCAATTTTGCTAGGAATTAATCCGCGCATCACCGCAACCTGCATTGCCTTAGCTTTCCGTACCGAACCAT
>CAITND010000197.1 GCA_903893625.1 uncultured Oscillatoriales cyanobacterium | reverse complement strand
CTTTTGTTATTAATAAATATCAAAATTGTTCATTCTTAATATTTCCAACTTATCTGATAAAAATTAGAGGGAATTTGATCGGAAAATTTGATGATTTTTTTTGAAGATAGCGATCGCATTTTTGAAAATGAAAACGCCCTGCCGTGCACGGGGGGTTGGGGGGGCACCGTTTTTATCGGTAAAAGTAATCTGTCTTTTGGTTGGGTGTAATTTCCAACCTGATTGCTTGTACTCAACAGAACGACAATCTTTTTGGAATCGGGGATATCCTTTTTTGCCAGAAATTTGTTTTTTGCAGTTGTCGTAAAAACGACTAATAGCAGACCATCCTCTTTCTGCTGCGGATTGTACTGCTGTTGAATTTAAGTCGGCAACAAAGGGGAATTGATTTCGGAGAATTGTTGAATACTTATTTAAGGCGAATTTATCAATTTTCAATTCTCTTGAGGCATCCATCCAATATCGAATCGCTTTATTACGAATGAATTGGGTGGTACGGATGGCTTGATCAACGGCTTTGTATTGAGCGGATTTGCCTTTAACTTTGTATTCAAGAACTATCATTCGGATTCCTCTGTTGCTTTTTCGACCTTTTAAAATGTTAACATAAATATCGGAAATATTTACGGGGGTTAAAACCCCCTGAATCGCTTTTCATCTCAGGGCTAAAGCCACTGAGTTTTCAATCTCTCAGATATCTTTATAAAAATAATTGCTCAAAACTTACTAACAGGATGAGTTTACCTATGTCTCCCATTGAACAGGTTGAGCCACCTCGTTCTCCCCAAGAGACGTTGCCAACCATGTATGATTTGCCCAGTGAAGATTCGGAGGAACCAGGGGTGCCTGATGAGTATCATATTTTACAGCCAGAATTGTTGAGTGCTACGTTTTGTCCACCCAATTATGCGGCTGATGAAATCTTTGTCGCTAGTGATCTGAATCTTTATTATGATCCCCAACATTATAACTGGTATAAACGTCCAGATTGGTTTGCTGTTCTTGGAGTTTCACGGTTATATAATAATCGAGAATTACGATTAAGTTACGTCAATTGGCAAGAAGGAATTAGACCTCATGTTGTGATTGAATTCCTATCGCCTGGAACCCGAAATGAAGATTTAGGGAGACGAGAACGACGCACTCAACAACCCACAAAATGGCAAGTTTATGAGCAAATTTTGGGGATTCCTTATTATATTCTTTTTGATCGTTATACCGATGAATTACAAATTTTTCAGTTAGAAGGAGGTTACTATCAACCTTTAGAATTAACGGAACCTAAAATTTGGCTTCCTCACCTTGAAATTGGACTCGGACTGTGGTTAGGAGAATATCGAGGGATCACTCGAAATTGGTTACGTTGGTCTGATCTTCAAGAGAATTGGATTCCGACACCCACAGAACAAGAACGTCAAGAAAAAGAGTTAGCTCAACAACAATTAGAACAAGAACGCCAGGAAAAAGAGTTAGTTCAACAACAATTAGAACAAGAACGTCAACGGGCAGAACGATTAGCAGAACGCCTACGACAAGCTGGAATTAACCCCGATGAAATTTGAGGGAAACTAGCTCAATCACATCTTACTTTTTTGCGTAAATTTCTAATTAATTTTAACCTCAATTAATGTCTAATTCCCTGCTGATTAATTTATCATTTTTAATTCCTGAACCTACAGGAATATCTATTTATGCTAGTCATATTTTACCCGCTTTAAAACCTCTGCAACCTACCTTATTAACCTCTCAAGAAAACCTCGATTATTCCTGCTATTCTGTTCCTAATAATATGACCCCCGACCAAGGAACAAAGGGACATCTTAGACGGTTACTTTGGACACAATTTAAACTCCCTAAAATTTATCAGCAATTGAAAGGAAATCTGATTTTTTCTCCAGTTCCAGAAGCCCCTTTATATTCGGGGTGTCGGTCAATTGTAATGGCCCATGATATTATTCCGTTAAGGTTTCCCAGACGGGGTTCTCGGTTAACAGCTTATTTTAAATATTATATTCCCTTGGTATTATCCCAAGCTGAACATATTGTCTGTAATTCTATCGCAACGGCTGAAGATTTAATCCAATTTTTTAATATTCCAGAACACAAAATTACACCCATTCCCCTGGCTTATAACCCGCAGCGATTTCAATTTTTAGACTTACCAACCCGCAATTATTTTCTCTATATTGGTCGTCATGATATTTATAAAAATGTATCTCGATTAATTAGTGCTTTTTCTGGTTTAAAAAATTCATCAGAATATGAATTATGGTTAGCTGGCCCAACGGATGAAACCTATACACCCGAACTTAAAAGGCAAGTTCAAGAGTTAGAATTAACTAAACAAGTAAAGTTTTTAAATTATGTTCCGACCGATGAATTAACTACAATAATTAATCAAGCCATTGCTGTTGTTTTTCCCAGTCTTTGGGAGGGGTTTGGTTTCCCTGTTTTAGAAGCGATGGCTTGCGGAACTCCTGTTATTACCTCTAACCTATCTTCTTTACCCGAAGTAGGAGGAAATGCGGCATTATATGTTAATCCTTATCAAGTAGAAGAAATTACAGAAGCGATAGAAACCCTAGCTAATAGTACAGAAATGCGATCGCATTTAAGACAATTAGGATTAGCACAAGTTAAACAATTTAGTTGGGAAAAAACTGGAGAAGAAACAGCAAAAATCATCCAAAATCATCTATAAATTATCCCGTTGTTGCGCTTCAGCGCATCTTATTCGTTGTAGTATAGCATCAGAAAAGAATGCGCTTGAAGCGCAACAACGTTGGAACAACGGGATTTCCGCCTACTATTAACCGGAGACAGAGCCTCAGTTTCCAGTTCCCAGGTAGAACCAGGGAAAAAGATTATAAACTGTTGCTAGAAACAGGAGTAGTAGGAATACTAGGAATACCAGGGATACCAGGGATACTGGGAATAGTAGGGATTACATTTGCAGTTGTTTCCCCAAAACTAGCAGCCGTCAAATTACCAACAGAAATATTATTAATTTGGGCTAATTGTTCTCCTGTACTTTTCACGGTAACTAGGGTATTTCCTGATAAAGATTGTAACAGAATATCATTAAATTTCACACCATCAGGCAGTTTAATAATATCAATGCTATTTTCAAAATCAGTAATTACGTCTAAACCGCCACCTGTAACTAAAACAAAGGTATCTTTTCCCGTTCCTCCTGTTAATGTATCGTTATCTTTGTCTCCTGAAAGAATATCATCCCCGGCATCTCCAAACAATTGATCACTGTTTTTTCCCCCATACAAACTATCATTACCGTCTCCTCCTCTAACAATATCTTGATCTAAATCTCCTGCCAAGAAATCATTCCCACTTCCGCCATCGAGAATATCGTCTTGTTTTCCACCTCTAAGGGTATCAATTCCTCCATTTCCAAGTAAGGAATCTAAACCCGTATTTCCATTAATAAATTCACTATTTTCTGAACCGATAACGGTATCATTACCATCGAGGGCTAATAAACCACCTGGGTAATTACTAAGTTGTCCAGAAGATAAAATAATTGATTCGGCGGTATTATCTCCGATTAAAAAAGATATACCGTTTTGAGTGCTTGGTTGTAGTGCCATAATGCTTCACTGATGAGGATAATAACCCTGTTGTTTTTTTGAAAGAGAGCGTCCAGTTTAAAATATTAGGTTAAGCTGTTTTTGTCAACTTATTGATTGCTGTATTCTTCATGTTTTTATCACCCAATCAATTAAACTAGACGATTGACTTTTTTTATTTTGTCCCATGTAAATAACCAATCTTACTGGCAATTTTTTAAATCTACCAAGCAACTGCACGATTGCTAGAATTATAAGCATTAGGGTAATCGTAGTCAGTTATTGGCAAGCCCTCCAGACGGAAATTTTTAATTTCAGGGGTCGATATTGGTGTTCCCCTGTAACCACTATTAGTTATTGTATTAAGAGATGCAGGTTTACTATTGTTGTATATAATTTCAAAGTGAAGGTGTGAACCATAAGAATTACCAGTATTACCCAAAATTCCTAACTGATCACCTTGATTTACTGATGCTCCAATGTTAGGCAAAGCTGCATCTTTAAGATGAGCATATATTGTTAAGTACCCACTGCCATCGTAAGGGTAATCATGGTCTATAACCAGATGATTTCCAAAACCTCCGGCTTGGAAGCCTTTGTATATTACCTGTCCACTAGCAGATGCAAGAACCGGAACATTATACTTTTGGCCATTAGTTGTGCTATCATCAATGTCTATAGCAGTCCGTTGGGAAGACACATGAGACGATCCATCTAAACCTTGATTAGCATACCAGTTTTGACCTCCAGGTAAAGGCATTTTGAAATTAGTTCCATTTTGATTGGTGTTACCATCTTTCTCCCAAGAAATACCAACAGAACCAAGAGCCTGACTTCCTTTTTCCCAAGAAATATCAAAGTAAGCGCCACTAGCTCTATCATAATAGTCTGCCCAAACCCAATACTTACCATTCTTTTCAGGTGTAAATTGAAGTGATTTTCCCCCGTAAGCATCTTCGGCATATTTCCAATCTTTAGGCTCTGAAATAGGTTCCCAGTCACCGTTACTAGCACCAACAGGAAGAGCACCTAAGACATAACCGTCATCTGATTTAACATTAAAATTGTAGGTTTGACCTTGCTGAAAATCTGCTTGTGTGTAAAATCTTAATAGAAATTTGTCACTGGGAAGACCATCTTTTACAGCACCAGTTCCCCAGTTTCCGACAAAACCTTTCTTTCCATCAGTGCGAGTGTTAGAACCAAAATCATATTCTGTCACATAATTCATTTTTCCTGAACTCCAATCATAACCTTGAACATACCAAAGATTGTTAATATCAAAATCAGCTTTCTCGATCGCAATCTGTTGTCCATCTATTGTCACAAGAGCCGCATCATCATCAGTCTTTAACGTTTGAATTTGTTCAGGACTTAATCCTTTACCTTGAACAATATTGGCAAAAATTTCGCCTTCATCCCCAAGAGAATCGCTAGAATTAAGTTGAGGATCAATAGAATGTCCAATTTCTTCCAAGACTACGCTCACAGCCTGATTAACGTTGCTACCCGTCAAAATATCTTCAGCCAGGTAAATTTGATTTGTGGCATCCGCAAACGCCCCAGAAGACCCTTTAATATCGGCTGAAGCGACAATTTTAATCGGTGCAAGGGCGCTAAAATTTCCTGTAAGCCATTCTGTGGCTAAGGTTTGTGCCTTTTGAATGTCCAAACTATCACCAAAAGGTAGCTTCAGTTGTTCGAGGAAAGTGGGATTACTAGCAAATAGTTGCAGTTGCTGATAAACTTTGGGCATCACCTGTTCTGCTAGGAAAGTGTTAGTCTCCGCTAAAGAGGTGATAGCGTTGGCTAATTGAGGGTTAGGATTAACTTCAAACATGATAGGTTCTATGGTTAAGTAAAAACTAATCAAACTTTCAAAATTGAAATGTTTTATTTCTGCTATTGATGGCTAGTAGCGAATTTTACGCTAAACCTCAGTATGGGTTACAAAAGTTTAGGTTCTGATTGGATCAACTCATATCTTTTCCATGCTAAAAACTGCCTGTTCATAGGGAATTGGCTTTTAGTTTTAAGGTTTTCTCGACAATCTATGTTTTAGCGGGTTAGTCTTAGAATATACCAGTCTAAACTATTACACAACTAATCAAAGCTAGTATTTTAGGCTATACTTACGTTAGTCAAATCAGCCAGATCTACTATGAATAATAAAAATGAGATGTTTACTGAGGCTAGTAACTTGTGGGATTTACAAAAACTGTATCAAGACCTAGAAGCAGTAAAACGGCTATTGTCCCCTCGTTCTCGACAGGGGTTAACGGAAACGGAAAAGCTTTATCTGAGGGGACTATTGTGTGGTTATAGTCCGGCGGAAATTGCTAAAAAACTATTTCAAAGTCCTAAAAGTGTGGAAGTTTACCTCTGTAAAACGTTATATCCTTATTTAAAAAATCTTTTAGAGGTTCCCTCAGAAGTAGGAAATTGGCGTAATATTTGTAACTGGTTAAATGATGCAGGTTATAAAAAATCATCTTCAGGAGAAAACTTATTCAATAATTCATTACCTCAAGAAGCTTTGGTTAAAATAATAGGTATTAATATACATAAAGAAAATACTATTTCAATTGATATTAACCTTCAACTCCATTTTCCATCGAATTTCAACGGTGAGGAATCTAAAAATAATATTGATGAATAATAAGCGGTTAATGAGGAGGTTATAAACTACTGGGGATTAAGCCCTGAAGGGCTTACTACGAAGAATGTGCTGAAGCGCAACAACGGCGGTTAGGGGATAATTTCTAAATTAAAGCTTTTTCCAATTGGAATTAATTGATTATTTTTAGCGTCATAACTCCAGACTTTCATTTGATTATTTCCTGGGGGTAAAATTGCCGTTGGAACTCGAATCATCCAGCCTGATTTTTCATATTTAGGATTAGATAAAACTTGAACTACATCGGGTCTAGCAATATTAACTTGACCGACAGCAATTAATTGATTATTTTCCCCTAAACTTAGATAAACTGCATCCGCAGGTTTTGATTGTTTAGGAAGAATTGACCATCCGTTAATAGATAAATCATCCCGTTGATGAATAGGTTGGGTGAGAATAGATTCTATATTACCATTTAATGTTTGAGTTTGAGCGAATTTTAAGGGTTGATTGTTGCGTTTCCAAAACCAATGAGATTGAATGGTTTTATAAGGTCGATAGGTAGTTAAAACGTTCTGATAAATTAAAGAAGCGGATTCGGATTTTAACACCTCATCCCAAGGATTTTGATACCAGATTTCATTAGTTAATAAGAGAATATTGGGTTTGGTTTCATTAAGTTCTTGAATCACTTCCTGTTGAGCAACGGTAGGTTTAGCATAGAGAACATAACTATATTTAGAACAGGATGGTTTATCAAATAAATAATACCATAATCCCTCGGAAGTTAAGGTGAAAAAGCAAGATTGTTGCTCAATTTCGGGTTTGAGGGTATTCCATGCTTCTAAATAGTCGGGTTTTAAGAGTTTTTGATTAGGAGTTGATAAAGATTCAGGGAGTTGAGTCAGATTTTTAAGACCTTTAACAATATTAAAACCGGGTTCTGTTAAGATAATCACAATTAAGATAAGAACAGTTAAACTCTGTTGAATGGGAGTTATATTAAGTTGGGATAACTGCGGTTCTATTTGATGTTTATATCCTAGATAAATTAGGTAAAATCCTAAAAATGTGGTAATTAATGCGCCCTGATAGGAGTGTCCTAAATCGCTTCTATCGAGGGTAATTCTCATGTAAATTGATGCGGAAACCAGTAATAAAATAATTAGATAATTGTTTTGGACAAATGGATAAAGTTTTAAACCATGATTTTTTAAGTCTAAAATTAGGTAAACTAAAACCGCACTTTGAACAAACATTGATAACCAAAAGGTTTGGGAAGTCCAGGTTAATTCTAGGGGAGGAAGGGGAATAAAAGAGATATATCGTCCATATTTTCCCCAATATAAAACTTGAGAGATAATGGCATTAATTTGGTCAAAACCCAGGAATATTAGACTAAAAATAGAAGTAACAATAATCCCAATTAATGATCCTTTTAACCATAGAATAGATGTTTTTTTATTGATAAATAATGATAGAATAGAAGCACAAAGATAAACGGCGATAAAATAAATCGCTCGGTCATAAATATAGAAAAAACTACTGGGAATTGACGCACCAATTAACACCGATAACCATTGGGCTTGCTTAGGTTGAGTTTCAGCTATTCTGAAAAACCGTAAGGTTAACGCCAATTGAATAATAAAACTGGTTCCCCTACGACCATCAAATTTATAGAAAATTCCATCAAATACACAAAATAAAATACAAGAAATTAAGAATATTTTTAATCTATTTTTATTTATTTTTGCTAAATTAATTAATTCCCAAATTATCCAGAAATAACCCAAACAGGTAATCACATTTTCTAGGTTGACGAATAACCGAGTTAAAGCAATTCCATTATTTTGAGTAGCGAGATTTTTTGCTAACCAACTGGGAAGCACATCAACACCATACCCATGAATTAAAACCGTATTGATAAAGGGTTTGGGAAGTTGGAGAAAGTTAGGTAAAAAGCCTAAAAATTCCCCTTCATGGAAAGAATCAATTAAAGTTGAATTAATTCTAAATTGGCTGAAGGGAGTATTTATTAACCAAGTTAGTAATAGAATAGAACTAACTCCTATCCAAGTATAACGATGGTTAATAACCGTTAAAATTATTCCCAGGGGTTTTTGATTCAGGTTTAAAACCAGAGTCGCAATTAAGGGAGGCGTGAGGAGTAAAATAATATATTTGAGATAGTCCGTATAGGGACTAATATTATTAATACTGGCTAAAGAAATCACCCCAGTTTGATTATTTCCAAAGGGAATTTTAATCGAATTAACGAAAGGAATCAGAATCAACCAAGTGGCTAAAGTTATCACAAAAATAGTGGTTAAATTCACTTTAGCCTGTTGTTTTTGTTCAGACATTGTTAGTTAAGATTGCAGTTCGGAAACTTGATTATTAGATTGATTTTGGGATGAGAAGGAATACAACTTATGTCCGGTAAAACTAATCGTGGCGACACAAGCAGCACTGGCTAAACGGGATATAGTTGGATGCCATCCTAATTCATTAATTAACAGTTGTAATAACCCTAAATTGGCTAATAAACTATTTAAAGCAACGGTCGCAAACACTCCATATTGAACAAACCAGTTTTTCCAATAAATCCCAAATACAAAGCGACGACTGAGCCAAAAGTTGGTACTTAATCCTATAAAATAACTAATTCCTAATGCAAAAACATACCATAATCCAGACTTGTTGAGAATAGAAAAAATCAGAACATCGACAATAGTTGCCGCGCCCCCGGTGAATAAATAACCGCCAAATTCTCGTAAGGTTTTTAAGGTTTGGCGACGTCGGGATAGACGAGTATTTGTGGCGGCGGTTGTGGCGGTTTCTGCACTAGCTTCTTCCACATATTCGCTATCACTATTAACATTCCAGAGGTTATGTTTCCCAGGAGTTAGAACGTTCTCCGCCGCAAAAATTCCCATTAATAAACTATGGTCTTGGTTATTATACTTAAATGCGCCATAACGTCCCACTAATTGCAAGTTTTGGAAGGTTTGTAAATAGCCTTGAATTTCCGATAAAGCAGCTTGATAATTTCCCGCATAGATAGGATAGGTTCGAGGTAAACGAACAATAAACCCATCGGAAACGGCTTGATTTTTTAATAACCCAATTTTGCGTAGGTCTTTTTCAGCTAATATTCTCAATTCATCTTCTGGACATTGCCATAAATCATCGCCAAAATTACACCAATATTCACAACATAGGGGAGTTTGTTCAGTATTAGCTAACATTTCTGGCGACCAGTTGGCGAAATTTGTCACTCGTCCGACTTCAACTCTGGGGTCATTAATATATAACCAATTATCGGGGAAAAGATTACCACCTTCTACCATTAAATAGACTAAAATTGTATTTCTAAATTTCAGAGATTTAGCAGCATCTATAACTTTTTCCGGGGGAGAAGATTGCAATTGTTGAACAAAATGGGTCAAAGGAATAGAAGAAATTAATCCCCCACAAGCAACGGTGTTTTCCGCTTTTGTGATGCGGTTTCTCAGGGTGATATGGGAAACTTGAGAATTGTGATGATGAACTTGAATTACTTCCGTATTTAATAAAATCGGTTGTTGATGTTGTTGTAAATAGTCGGCGATTTTTTCATAGAGTTGACCCGAACCTAAACGGGGAAATTGAAATTGGTCTATGAGGTTTTTAACTTTACCATCATTGCCTAAAATAGCATTTTTAATCGCTTTTGATAAAGATAACCCTTTAATGCGTTGGGCGGCCCAGTCGGGACTAATTTCTGTACAAGGAATACCCCATAATTTCTCGGTGTAACCTTCAAAAAATATTTCTGATAGTCGTTTTCCAAATTTATTTTCTACCCATTCGGCAAAATTATTAGCTTCGGGTTTAGGAAATAATCGGACGGCTAAATAGGATAGGACAATTCTTAAACTTTCAACTAATCCTAATGCCGATAAAACTTGTTTAGCTTTTAAGGGATAACTAAAATATTTTCCCCCATAATAAATCCGAGTTAAACGATTAACTGTAACTTGTTCATCCCCTAAAACTTCATCCCAAAGTTGCAAAACCGGAGCAATTTTTGTATAAAATCTATGGGGGCCATAATCTAAGATAAAGCCTTGATATTCTATACTTTTAGCCAGTCCTCCGACTTGACTATCTCGTTCAACAACAACAACAGACTGACCTTGCTTGGTTAAAGTATAAGCCGCCGCGAGTCCGGCTGGGCCAGCACCTAAAATATAAATTGGTTCCATCACACCTAATATTATCGTTTGATAAATTGTCTCTATGATACAAGATTAGTTCGATAGTTTAACAAACTTTCCCGACGAATACAACAATAAATCCTGAGAACGGCTAGGATTGTTCAAATTTAGGGTATAGGTTTGGGGTTGTACATTGCTGATGTGATAATCTTTAGTGACGACTGTATTTTTGGGAGTGAGAAAAAATCGGGTTTGGGGATTGGATAATTTTAATTGATATTGATTAGGTTTTAGGGAATTAACGATAATTTCATCGGTGGGTTCTAACAGCGTATTCATCATAATCAATAAAATATTATCGGTATAAAATCTGACTTTTTCAAAAGGTTTATCGGTTTGTTTTTTCTCAAATTGAATATTAAAGCGATTATCAGGATCAAAAAGATAGAGTCCTTGGATTAATCCCGTTCGATATACATAAGCTCCTCGATAATTATCGGGAACACTGGTAATTATCGGGGATTCTATGGTTGTTTTTTGTAGACTGGTTAATAAACTTTGAGAGAGTTCTCCGGCGAATTTCCAGTTTTGGTTAACGGAGTGCAAGGATAATCCTAAACTGAATAATATAATTGAGGAGAGGATTAAACAGAGTTGAAAATTACTGACTAAAATTGTGAACACTAAGGCGATATAAATAGAGGTGAAACTAGAAGCCCAATATAAATAACGTTCTCCTTGGGTATCAAAGGGAGAAACAGAAACATTAATTGCGGGTAAAACACAAATCCAAAATCCTACAATCAATAAGATTAGGGTTTGAGGAATTTGAGAGTTGAGTTGATGTTTATAATAACTTAAAATTAGAGCTAAGAGAGAGATTAAAATTAATCCTACAAAGGCTTCAACCCAAAATATTAAATTAGAATTAAGTTGAGGGGGTAAAAAGCTACGAGTCGGATAAATTATTAAATTGTATAAAATTTGGATCGGATTAAACTGAAGATGAATTCTTCCTCCATACCCCCCGATTAAGGTTCCTAGTTTCAGATATCGACAAATAAAATAAAAGCCTAAAACTGCTCCATAAAGTGAAAATATTGTCAAGAGTTTATTGAAGGTTCGGGGTTTTTCTTGTAAATATTGGTAGAGTTCATAGGCTAAAATTAACCCTGGAAAAGTAACAATCGATTCTTTACACAATAACGCAGCTAAAAAGGCAGCTAAAGAGATCCATAATTGCAAGGGTTGATAAAATTGCTTAAAGGTTAAATAGGTTAAAAAGGAGAGTAAGGCAAAAAATGTGGCGATGACATCCGTGCGGGCAGAAATCCAAGAAACAGCCTCAGAATGGGAGGGTAATAATAGAAAAATAAATCCGGCAAAATAAGGAAGAAATCGTTTTAATTTTAATTCTAATCTTAAATTCAAACTCAATAAAAAGGCAATTCTCCCCACTAAAAACGAATTTCCTAAATGAAAGCCAAAATTAGTCAAATGGTAGCCAAAAGCATTTAATCCCCAAATTTGATAATCTAAAAAACTAATTAATCCCAACAAAGGACGAAAAAATAACGATTGACCGTGTTGTTGATTCATCCACAACCCCAACGGCCCTAATTTAGACATTAAGGCAATTAAAACAAAATCATCCGAGAGAAAAAAACTATTGAGAATACTAGAATAAGCAATGAATCCAGTTAGGGCAATAATTCCAATTAAAATTATCGAGTAAAAAGATATTTTTGGGAAAGTTTTTGTCTTCATTACCGTGTTAAAGTTCAGATGAACGGATTTAGGGCAAGTTTTTTCAGTATCAGGTTTTAAGGTGATCCTGTCAAGTCATTAACTCCCCAAAATTCATTTAAACTTTTTGAACAAACAAAATAGAGTCTCAACGGGTAATATTAAATCAGTGAATTTTAGCCCCCGTGATTCAACACAATCCATAGGCAGAGAGTTGACCTCCGTTCCTGACGTGCTATGCTCCACATTGAGTGTGTGAATATATTAAGAGGAGTGAATTTTTATGGTCGCAACACCCGCTCGGACTCAGAACTTTAGTTCGCTGCAAAAAGAAGCCAACACCGCCCAACCTCGAACTATCTCCCATTTTGGCTTTACTGATCAAGTCGGGGAACTCCCCACCACCCCACTGTTTGGAACCGATGGCATCCGGGGACGGGTTGGAGGACTCCTAAGTGCGCCTCTAGCTTTACAAGTGGGCTTCTGGGCGGGGCAAGTTTTACGACAACAAGCCCAACATCCCGGCCCCGTAATTTTAGGCCAAGATACCCGCACCTCTGGCAATATGTTAGCAATGGCCCTCTCCGCCGGATTAATTGCTGCGGGGTTGGAAGTCTGGCATATTGGGGTTTGTCCCACGCCAGGAGTCTCTTATTTAACCCTAACCTCTGAGGCTATTGGTGGAGTGATGATTTCCGCCAGCCATAACCCCCCAGAAGACAACGGAATCAAGTTTTTTGGAAAAGATGGTACAAAACTATCCACCGCCCTACAGCAGCAAATAGAGGCGGGAATTAGAGGAAAGGCGGATTTTCCGATTGTTTATAGTGACTGTGGCCAACACTATTATCGGCCAGAACTGATTAGAAATTATGCCCAATCTCTACATGGGCCGTTACTCCCGGTCACGAATTTACACCGAATGCGGGTGGTTTTAGATTTAGCCTGGGGGGCGGCAGTTCCCTTAGCAGCCCAAGTCTTTACAGAAATGGGGGCAGAGGTGATTTGTCTCCATGATCAACCCAATGGCGATCAAATTAATGTCAATTGCGGTTCTACCCATTTACACGCCCTACAACAGACTGTTTTAGAACACAAAGCTGATATTGGATTTGCCTTTGATGGCGATGCGGATCGGGTTTTGGCTGTTGATGGCCAAGGTCGGACGGTGGATGGGGATTATATTCTATATTTTTGGGGTCAAACCCTCAGCAAAACGGGACAACTCCCGGACAATTTAATTATTTCAACGGTGATGGCTAACCTGGGTTTTGAACGGGCTTGGCAACAGTTCGGGGGCCAACTAATTCGGACTCCCGTAGGCGACCAGCACGTTCACGCCGAGATGAAACGTACCGGGGCGATGTTAGGGGGTGAACAGTCGGGACATATTCTCTGTCACCATTATGGAATTAGTGGGGATGGGTTACTGACGGCCTTACATTTGGCCACATTAGTTAAACGTTCCGGTCAGTCTTTGGCAGAATTAGTTAATAATAGTTTCCAAACCTATCCCCAACTGTTAAAAAATATCCGGGTTGAAGACGTTCACCAAAGGCGCAATTGGAAACACTGTGAACCTGTGATTAAAGCTATTGAAACCGCAGAACAAGCAATGGGAGATCAAGGGCGAATTTTAGTCCGGGCGTCGGGAACAGAACCTTTAATTAGGGTAATGGTAGAAGCTGAAGGTGCTGATTTAGCCGAATATTGGGCAAATCAGTTAGTATTCGTAGTTCAGCAATATTTAGCCGTTTAACAGTTAATATTGTTTTCATAAATCCTTCATCGCTGGTCAGGAAGGGTTCGATTGTATCCCCATCGGCCAGCGATTTCGTGACCACCCCTTGAAACTTGATTTATAATGGGGCTAAATTCATGCCGTTTATTCTTTTTTTAACCCCTAACAAATAACTTCTATCTCCTGTCTCCTGTCTGCTCTCCCTAATTGACATGGTTACAAAAGCAAAAAAAAAGCGAAAACCCACTAAAAAAAAATCTAAACCTAAGAAACCTACATTAAGTAAAGCAGAAATTAAACTTCGCAAAAAGCAACGAGCAAAAGCGATTAAGAAAGTCATTTCTTCAGCCTCTGGGATTATTGCTGTTTCTGCTATTATTGGAGGGATTTTATTCGTTGTTGCTGAACCCAAATTAGCGATCGCCGGGGGAGGCGGAATTTTAATTGTAGGCCTATCCTATCTTTACCCTGATATGGCATTATGGGGGTTTTTAATTTACCTGCCCTTTAGTGGCACAGTCACCTACTGGATTGGCGGAGGAAGCCCAATATTTCAACTCGCTAAAGATGGCTTTTATTTTCCAGCCTTATTTGCCAAATATCAGGAATGGAAACGCAAAGGAATGCCAATGATTGTTCCCAAAGCAATTAAGCAACCTTTGATGGTGCTTCTTGGCATCTGTGGCTTAACTCTACTATTAGTTAATGGATTACAACAACTGAAACCAGAAGGCGGAGACAAACCCATTTTACTAGGATTAATGGGATTAAAATCCTTTATTGGATATTTACCCTTAATCACCTGTTCTTATTATCAAATTAAAGGCAAAAAAGAGCTTTTATTTTTGACTCGTTTAACCCTGATTTTAGCCATAATCTGTTGTGTTTTAGGAGTCATCCAATATCAAATGCTGGCTAGTGGTCGTTGTAAAGGAACCGATGATCTCAGTGGGGATGATTTATTCAAAGCCACTCTTGATGCTAAATGTTTTGTGGGTGGATCTTTAGTCTTTAGTCCCTCTCAAAATATGATTCGTTTACCCGGAACCTTTGTTGCTCCTTGGCAATGGGCTTGGTTTTTAATTGCTAATGCTTTTTTTACCTTTGCTAGTGCGTTTAGTGATCCCTCTCCCCTCTGGCGAATGATTGGTTTAGGAGGAATGGCACTGGTATTTGTAAATGCCGTTATTTCCGGTCAACGAATTGCCTTAGCATTAGTTCCCGTTGTCACGATTATTCTATTAGTTTTAACCGGACAAGTTGCCAATTTAAAACGATTTCTTCCCATCCTCGCCGGACTAGGTTTAATCTTAGGAATTGTCGCCGCAGCCAGCCCAGCATTTTTGCAAGAACGAATCGATAGCTTTGTCGGTCGTTGGAATGCTTCCCCCCCCACAGATTTCATCTCAGAACAGTTTGGAAACAGTAGCGGCGGGCAAAAAGGGATTTTAGGCAAAGGACTGGGACGTGCGACAAATGCTGCTCGGATTTTTGGGAAAACTGCTTTGATTGAAACCTACTATCCTAAACTGATTTTTGAAATTGGGCCAATTGGAGTAGCGGGTTTTCTCTATCTGGTCACTACCATGACCATTGTTGGTTTTAAATCCTATCGTTCCATCAAAGATAAAAATTTACGCAGTTTTGGGGCATCCTTTTGGGTATTTGTGTTAGTCATTAGTTACAATACTTATTACTACCCTCTGGATGTTGATCCAGTTACGGTTTATTATTGGTATTTCGCGGGTGTACTGTTTAAATTACCCGAAATTGATCGAGAAGAACGAAAAAAACTCAGAGAAGCAGGTGAACTGGAAGCAGAGATATAAATGAGGATATTTTTTCATGTCTAGTACAGTAAATTCCCCTCAAAAACAGCGTTTAGACTGGATTGATCAAACGAAAGGTTTAGCAATTCTAGGTATTCTTTTTTTTCACTTTTTTCAAAATTATCCCGACAAACTGCATCTCGTTTCTCTCTTAGACCGAAATGGTGCAAAAATTGGATATGCAGCCGTTGATATCTTTTTTGTAATGGCAGGATTTAACACAAGCTACATTCTCGCTGCTGTTGCCCAAAAGTATGATTTACCTGAAATTACCACAAACTGGAAATCTTGGCTGCTTAAAAGATTAGATAGAATTTATCCTACTTACTTTATAGCTGTCGTTTGTAGTTTATTGCTTTATTTTATTTTTAAAGATGAATACTCGATTAAATCTCCCCTTAACTTTATCCTTAGTTGTTTAGGGTTAGCAGGTTATCAATGGCAATCCATCAACCCTGGATTTTGGTTTTTTACTGTTATTTTACAATTGTATCTGCTCACACCTTTAATTTTTTTAAGCTGTAAAAGTAAACCAAAATCAATTTTAATCTTAGGAATTGTTGTTGGAGTTATTACCAAAATCTTCGGTTTTTATTTGTTTAGTATTCACTCTAAATTGTTTGGCTTCTTTTTGGGAAATAATATCTTTCTAAGTTACTTTTTTCAATATAGCATAGGACTATATTGGGGAATTATTTACTATCGAAATCAAAATCGTTTTAGAACTCAAGATTTTACCGTTTCAGTTCTTGTGTTTGGACTAGGACTAATTTTTTACCTTTATCTAGGATTGACGAAGGTTGATATTGTTTATATGCTAGGATTTGATATCCTCTTTACTCCTTTAATATTTTTAGGATGTTACAGGTTGTTTGAATGGTTAAACGAATACAAAGGATATTTATTTTATGGATTAACCCTGTTATCATGGATGGGAATTTATTCCTATCAGATTTATCTGATTCATCAGCCACTTTTCTTTGTTATTCTTCCGGTTTTCAATCGCTCTCTAAGTCTAAATCCCTATCTAAAAATTATAATTTCTATCATCGGGATTGCCATCTTACTTAGTATTTATCTAATGGGGTTTATTCGTTTAGAGGAATTTCTCAGGAAAACAATTCAAAAACAATTCAAACCTTCATTTTAGGAAAATAAACTCATGAATTTACCTTTAATTTCTGTAATTATTCCTACCTACAACCGGGAACAAGTATTACGCGAAACCTTAACTGAAATATTACAACAAACCTATCCTAATTTTGAAGTTTTAGTCGTGGATCAAACTCCAACCCATGAACCGGAAACCCAAACCTATTTAGAACAGTTAACCCAATCTGGAAAAATTCAATGGTATCGTTTAGATTGGGCGAGTTTACCCGGAGCTAGAAATTACGCGGTACGGCGTTCTCAAGGGGATATTCTTTTGTTTATTGATGATGATGTTCAACTCCCAGAAGGATTTTTACTCGCCCATGCTCGTAATTATATCCCAGGAGAAACCTCTGCACCCGAAAAGGTCGGGGCTGTTGCTGGACGAGTTTTTGATCGGATGAAATTAAGTGATTCTGGCGGAAAATTAACAATTGAAAATTTACCTCCTGAAGCTCAAGATCCCGGTATTGCTTGGTATCATCTGGATTTAGTTCATACGATTAAACCCCAACAAGTGATTTCCGCCAGGGGGTGTAATATGTCCTTCCGTCGAGAAATTTTTGAGCAATTTGGTTTAACCTTTGATGAACGCTTTAAAGGCAGTGCCGTGCGAGAAGAATCAGATTTTTGTTTAAGAATAAGACCAACGGGTTATGTGATTTGGTACGACCCAGAAGCCTATTTAATCCATTTAGGAGAAGAAGCGGGAGGTTGTCATGATATGAGTACCCGTTCTGTTCAATATCAGATTACTTTTTATCATAATCACTTTTTTATGGGGTTAAAAAATCTAACTCCCGGTCAATGTTTGCGCTTTTTTGCTAAATTATTTGACTGTCACGTTTTAGGACATCCTCCTTGCAATAAAAGTGGTTCCCCTCTCAAAATTATCACTCGTTTTTGCTTCTATACATTGGGCTTATTCAAGGCTATAGGAACTTGGATTCAATCGCTTTGGAATCAAGGACAAATTTATACACAACAAGACCATTTATAGCAGGGAATAGGGAGAAAAATCTAGTTTTTTGCTGCTATAAAAAAAACCAGCTTCTCAGGGAAACTGGGTTGTTCAATATCTCTTAAATTAAAGGGGAATTAGAAGCGGAAAGTTGTCCGCAGTGTACCCACAAAAATAGTATCGTTGTTGCTATTGTGATCAGGATTGGTCACGACGTAGAAGCCCGGTGTCACAGCAATGTACTCGCTGAAGGGGAAGCGATAGAAGCCTTCAATATGAATTGAAGTGTCTTCATCTTCTAAGGCATTAATATCATGGCTAACAACTTTTGGTGGCATCCCCACAATTAAACCTGCCGTATCTCCTTCCCGCAGGATATCGGGGAATCCTAACACCGCAGCCCAGTTGATAATGGTGGCATTACTGTTACCACCAGTCTTCTGATCAGCCCAGCTACTACCAAACCAACCGCCGATGGAGAAATGGCTGGCTACTTTCCAGTTCATTTGTACGCCCAAGTTATCTGTAGTTGTGGCGTTTTGACCGAAAGGTTTGTTAGCACCCCAACTGCCTGTACCGCCCGTGACGTATACGTTATCGCTGGAAAAGTAACGGTGGTTATAATCCAAAGCAAAAACCAGTTTGTCAGTTGGTGCAAAGACTAATTGAGCCATGGCACTGTAATTGCCATTGAACATACCTTTACCCTGACTGGCTTGAGAAGCGATACCATCATCAGCTAAATAACCAATATTGGCTTTAAAATTGCAATTAAAGGCATATTCCAAACCCACCCCTGCACCATTAGGGCCTTGAAAGGTTGCCGGGTTGAACCGTCCAAAACGGGACACCGCACCACTGCCTTCATCACTAAACGGAGTCAGAACGTCTTGAACATCATCCAAGGCTAACCCTTTCGCCCCGATCCAAACTAAACCTTTTCCTTCAGAGAAGGGAAAACGATAGGTGAGGTTATCTAAGACAATGTTACCTGAGTAATCATCTGTAACAGTACGAGCCATTAAAGTGTTGAACAGATCATAATCACTCAACACAGGCATTGATTGCGCTTGTAAACGAGTTCTCAGTAAATCTTGACCCGTGAAACTGGTATCAAAGTTTAAACGAGCGCGGTAGCCTAAATAGGCTTGGGTCGGATCATCGCTACTATCCGCAAACCGGCCAACTACGTTGTTAGTCGCCCGATTTCCCTCACCCTCGCCCAACCAAAATATCGCTTCTCCACGCAGTTTGGTGGTGGTAGAGAATTGATTGGCTTCCAGTTCTCCGGTACGCGCTTCCAACACCGCCACCCGTCCGCGTAAGCTGGCTAACTCAGCCGCAAACTCTTCCATCAGCCGTTGCAGTTTCGCCAAGTCTTCGCGGGTGACTAAATCTTTTGTAGAGGCATCAATCAGTTCATTGATCCGCTCTAAACAGGCATTCACCCCAGCCGCGAATTCAAAACGAGTTAAGGCGCGATTTCCTTTGAAGGTGCCATCGGGATATCCGGCAATACACCCGTAGCGTTCTACCAAGGATTGTAGAGCTTGGAATGCCCAAGCTGTCGGTTCAACGTCAGATAATTGGGATACGGAGGTCACTTGAGCTTGGCGTTTGTTGCCTCGACCTTCACGTCCATATTCATTCAGTTGTTGCATCACCTCGGCATTACTGACCGCATCGGCTTGAGGTGCAGCGTCGAGATCAGCCAAAGGAATTTCACTATTAGCAGGATTAGCAGGAGTTTCGATGCCTCTACTTGGCCCAACTCCTGCATGGGGATTGACGGGAACCTGAGCTAACTGTTGCGGTGGGGTGAGGGTCAATGTGTCCAAGGGAGTCACAGAGACTTGCTCACTGATTTTTAACTCAGTTTGGGTAGGCTCCTGAGGGATTTCTGCCGAGGCAGATGCTTCGGGTGCTGCTGCGATCGCAATCGGTTGAGCCTCAGTCACGGGTAACTCAGCGAACGCTGCTATTGGAGCTACTAGACTAGCCCCTAATACGGCGGGACTGAGTAGCCATGCTTTCAGTAGTATTTTCGACACTCTATTTACTCCTCACACGGGTCTAGGTTTGTTGACACTCCCTGTGCCTGAAGGCGTGGGGATTCTTGGTTCAATGAAACCACTTAATCAAAGTACCTTGCAGCGCTTTAACCAGAGGTGGGATTCTCCCCAAGCGTAAATTCGGATATGCCCTACCCTATTCGCATGAATGCGAGTTCTTTTTTAACTTGAAACAAATTTGTTTCAAAAAACTGGTTGTCTAGTACCCACGAATCTTTTACCCACTGCTGGGGGAAACTAAAACTGTGCAGTAGAACCCTATAGATTCAATTGTCAAGGTTCAGCGTTTTGCCTTTAGGCAACTAGGTTTTTAGACAGGTTATTTACCTTTCCTGTTATCGGAAATGGTAGCATGATCGGATGTCAATAGACAACCCAATATAAAGCCGTCCTAGAAGGACAGGGTTTTAAAGCCATTTTTCCGATAAATTTTATCAAGTCCGCCCCCATTCTACCTGAATTTTTTCCAGGCGACTCAATGGATTCAGAACTTGATGGCAGTTCTAGCAATAGTTAGAAAAACCCTAGACAAATATCTCAGGTTTTACTTTGCAGGTGTTACCCTGACTGGGTGAACTATGACACCCTCTATCCTATTGCCAAAGCGTTTGGGACTGCTTTTTTCTTTCGCCTTTGATTAAATTACCTCTTGTTAAACCTTTCTGCTTGTCCTAGACAGAGGCGCTGTCCTTTTAGTAACCGAGTCGGCAAGGACGCTTGTGTGACCCGATTTTCACGGCAAGTTTAACCGTCTTTGGCTTTTAAGGCATAACTGATATTATCCTAAATATGACATCAGATTCAATTGGGTTAGGCCAAGGGTTTTTGTCAACCCAATACCATTTCTGATAGCATCCAATTCTATTGAACGAGACGGCGAATTTTGCCATAGGCCACATAGGATTTGCCATCGGCAGACTCCCGAACCTCATCGACCACATAGAGAACGCCTTCAGCCCGAATATCACGGGGAAACCGGATATTATAATTTGGGTTGTAACCATCGGAAACGACCCGCGCCCGCAATTTGCTCCCTTCTTTAACACATTGAATAATTACCCCATCTCCGACAGTATCAGTGGTTTCTAAATCAGCAAAGGATTTGGGTGCTTTCGCCGCTTGTAAATTAGTCGATTTGGGTGCTTTCTTTGTTCCGGCTTGGCGTTCTTCTCCCGGTTTCACTAACCGTTTAATCGTTCCAGAAGCGCGATAAAAATCCCCATTGGCTGAAAGTTGAATTTCTTCGACAATATAAGTAACTCCTTCTTCCCGAATCTGGCGAGGAAACTGTACATTAAACTCAGGATTATACCCTTCAGAAATGACTCGAACTCTTAATTTACCTCCTTCTCGCACACATTCCACTAATACCCCTTGTTCAAAACTAGAAACTGCTTCTAAGCTATCTGCATCTCCGGCATTAATCCCTCGTAAATTCAAGTCTTCTCGGTTACGGGTTCGGGTTTGATAGGATTGATCCCGCATTTCCTTGCGACTGATGGAATCAAAATTATGGGTTTCAAACCGTTGAGCATAATATTCTAATTGTTCGATTTCTTCGGCTATTTCAAAGATTTCAGTTAATAATTTTTGTTGAATATTTTGAATGGCAGAACGTAAGATTTCAGCCGCTTTTTGATAGTCGCCTTTGTCTGCTAAGGCGATCGCTTGTTCTTTAACTTGAGCAATTCTTAATTTACTGGTTTGTTCAAAAACGGATTGATTCGGTTGAATTTGTTGAGCTTCTGCTTCTGAACCAATATTGATTGTAATCGGTAATTCTCCCGAAAGTTGCTCAATACTGTCATTGATAATCGTTTGGTATTTATAATTGAGGGAGAGGAGGGGAAGTTGACCTAAATTGTTTTGAGGAGGAATTACCAATTGAACGGCTAACTGTTTAGCTTCGACTTCATAAACATCCCCTAAAAAAATTTCTAACCCATTTTCCAGAGCATTTGTTCGATAATTATTTAAGATTTCTCGCAATTCAACCGAGGATTCAGGTTGTAATATTACGGTTAAATTTTGGGCGACTACCGAGGTTAAGCTTTCTAATTCAATCCGAAAGACATCCGTTGCTTCATCGGGAGATTGAATAAAATAAAAATGTCCTCCTGACGCATCTGCCATCGCAATCAATAAATCTTCATTAAAATAGGTTCCGAATCCTAATGTTGTGGTAATAATTCCCTGTTCCGCTTGTTTTTGAGCCGTTTTAGTCAGGACTGAAGCATCGGTAATTCCCATATTAGCTTGTCCATCTGTTAATAATAAAACCCGGTTTAAATGTTCGGTATTGAGATGGGATTTAACTTGTTCACAGCCTAACAACCAACCGCCACTTAAATTCGTACAACCTCCAGCTTTAACTTTACCCAATTTTGAACAAATTGCAGCTTGATCGGTGACAGGTTGAGGAGGTAAAATTAAATCAGCATTATCATCATAAATAATAATCGAAAGCAGATCTTGATCATTCAAAGATTCTACTAATTTTTGCGCCGCCTTAATAGCATAACGGAGGGGTTGACCCGCCATTGAACCTGAACGATCAATTACTAAACTTAAATTTAAAGGTCGTCGAGCGGAAGCATTTGTTGTTTTTTCTCCATTAAAATTAAGAATTAAATCAACTGTAGCAGCCGTATTTGTGGCAATTAATGAATGAGAAAGAGAATAGTTAATCTGAATCATGGTTTAAACTCCTAGACTGAATAAAAATTTAAAAATTCATTGATCGCTATAATTTAAAAGGGCTAAAAATTCCCAAATTTCCCTTTTTTCTATTGTGCCCAGTCAATGCTCAGACCGTCCAAAATTTAAGATTTGCTTTTTTTTAGACGACAAGCTGTTCAGGTTCTCGGTATTATGACTGAGGAAATGTAACAAAACTTTATATTTTGAGATCGGTTTCTCATGCTACCGCCTGCGGTAATCTGATAAAATATTCAATGACACTGGCAAAGCAGTCTCAGTCCCCTGTTCATCACCGGGGCGAGAATGTCAGGATAGAGTCTAAAACAACTCGAAAATTAGGGCTTCAACCCTGAACAGGAGCGTCTAATGGAGCCAACATTCCCCTAGTTGTCAAGTTTGTTGCTCTGTAAGGACGAAAATAGGATAAAAATAAAAAGATGAGAGATGTTTAAAAAACTTTAGGAGGAGAATCTATGGATTTCGATTTTCGCATTCTCATTGTTCTATTACCTCTACTCGCGGCGGCGGGTTGGGCTTTCTATAATATTGGGGCGATCGCCATCAGACAAGTTCAAGGTTTGTTAAATAAAAGTTAAATAAAACTCTTAAATGATGCTTTTCCCTATCCTGTGATTAGACGGGGTAGGGTTTTTATTGTTTAATTCTGTACAGTCAACACCTCAACACCCCTATTCTTAATATGTCAATGACGGTAACAGTTAAACTCTTTGCTGGGTTTCAAGAAGCATATAGGGTTTCAGAATTAATCTTAAACGTTCCTCCTCAAACTCCCGTGTCTACAATTTTAGATCAGTGTATTCAGGAGCATCCTGAACTAGAAAACTGGCGAAACGTAACACGATTTGGAATTAATTTAGAATTTGTCACTCCTGATACTGAAATCCAGGATGGAGATGAGGTGGTTTTAATTCCCCCCGTTAGTGGAGGTTAATTTTTCCTAATTATTGATTTTTTCCAAATAATAAAGAGCGCTCTCCCCCTTTCAGTTCAACAGAGCGCTCAGTCCCCAAAATTTCATCACAATTGTATAGTATCATAATGGCTCCAAAAACAATAGCCCCCTTGGATAGAAAATTTTATCCCCACGAAATCAACTGAAATAGACAAGATCGACCAATACTAAACCGCTAAAATCCCCTAAATCTCCTGAACACAATAACGGGCGCGTCCTTGCTGTTTGGCTTGATATAAAGCTTTATCCGCCGCCTCAATCAAGTCAGAAACAGACGTTAAAGTAGAGGGGATCGTAGAAGTCACCCCTAAACTCAAGCTTAACCACTGACTGACCGTTGAATTTGCATGAGGTAATTGGAGTTGCAAAATCGCCGATTGAATTTGTTGTGCAATATAAATCGCGCCCTCCCGATTTGTATTAGGTAAAATAATCGCAAATTCTTCTCCGCCATATCGAGCCACTAAATCCGCAGGGCGTTGTAAAGTATCCTCAAGGGTTTGAGCAACTTGTTTTAAACAAGTATCTCCGGCGGGGTGTCCATAGGAATCATTGTATTGTTTGAAATAGTCAATATCACACAAAATTAAAGCTAAATAATTCTGTTCCCGTTGTAAACGTTGCCATTCCTGTGCTAAATATTCATCAAAACGGCGACGGTTTGCCACTTGAGTTAAACCATCAACAGTGGCGAGGCGTTTTAATTGTTGGTTAGCAATTTGTAATTCTTGATAAAGTTCAGATTGTTGAATGGCGATCGCTAATTGATCCGCAATGGCACAAGTTAACTCAATTTCCGAGTCTTTCCAACCCCTTAAATGTTGATGTTTAAGTAATCCTAAACAGCCCCAAACTTGAGAACCCACCCGCAGAGGAATTGGCAACCAAGTTCCTGAAATTCCGGTTAAATGTTGAATTTCTTGGGAGTTAGGAACATTGAGATCATCCGTTTCTAAACAATTGAGTTGCTGAATGGGGGGAAGAATTGGAGGCGTAGCAGAGGCACTGTAACTATAGGAAGCAACCTCTTGCCATTGTTGTTTTTCGGGAAAATGTTGCAAAATACAAGCTCGATCCACACGCAATAAGGTGACAATTTCAGCAACGGCTGTTGAAAAAATCGTATCTAAATCTAAAGATTGACGAATCACTTGAATGACGTGATTTAACGTTTGGGCGCGACGCGCTTGATATTGAGTTTGTTGATAGAGTTGACTTTGTTGAAGGGCAATTCCAACCTGTTCTGAAATTTGCCGAAGTAACGTTGCTTCCCATTGTAACCAATGACGTAAACCTTGATTTTGATAAATAATTAAGAGTCCCCAGAGTTGATTTTGTTCAAATAAAGGAACCATAATAGCTGAATAAATTCCCCAATGTTTTAAGACTTTTAACATTCCCGAATTAATGGAATCATGATTAATATCATTAATTACTCGCATCCGACCGCGACTAAAATTTTCATACCATTCTAAGGGAATTAAAGGAGCTTGGGATCGTTGTTGTTTTAAAGATTCATCTAGGTTCGTTTCTGCAATAATCTTTCCTTGGAAATTGGGAAAAATCCGATAAATCAAAACCTGATCACATTCCAATAACTGTTGAACTTCCGTAACGGTTGTATTGAGAATATCCGCTAAATTCAAAGACTGACGAATTTGATGGGTAATTTCCCAAACTAAATGCTCTTGAACAATCAGTTGACATAACGCTTGTTCGGCTAGTTTTAGGGGCGTAATATCTTGAAAAGTCGATAAAAATAAAGGCTTTTGCTGATCTTGCATCATCACTGTAGATAAAAGCAAGGTTTTTAACTGCCCATTTTTAGTTTGAATTGTTGTTTCTACATTAAAAATTGAACCCGTTAAAGCCACCATTCTTAATCGATCTTGAGCCTTTTTATAAGCTTCAGGATTCGGGTATAATAAACTGAGAAAATCAATAGGAGATTGAGCTTCTTCTAAGGTATATCCGGTAATTTCTGTGATTTGGGAATTAAAAATATAAAAATTCCCTTGTTCATCACTCAGCATAATGCCACTGCCAACGGTTTCAATCACCGTTTTTAAACGATTCTGTGTCGTTAACAGTTGCATTTCTGCTTCTTTGCGATCGGTAATATCAACGAAGTAACCTACAATTTCTGAAGGATTTCCCTCCCCATCTTTGACAAGTCGCATTTCTAATCGTAACCAGCACCAATTGCCCTGGGCGTGTAAAAATCGAGCTTCATGAATATGGGTTCCCGTTGCTAACAATTGAATAAAAGCATCCCGCCATTGATCATGATCTTCATCGGGAATATAGTTATGCCAAATATCTTCTTCTCTCAAAAATGTAGCGACATCATACCCCAAGAGTGTCTTTACATTGTCACTAATAAACGTAATTTTATAGTTAGGTTGGGGTTGACAACTAAAAATTACCGCCGGACTACTGCGAAGTAATTCTTTGAGGTTAGATTCTTCAGTTTGAGAACGGCGGTACTGCATACGATTAACTTGATGGATGATCCACCTGATTAAGATTAGAAACAAAACCCAATTCGTCTTTGATTCATATTGACAATTCCATTTTTTATATGCCGATTAATTTTAACCTCTATGTTTTTGTGTTTTCCTCTATCTATAGCTGAGAGAATTAGCTTTTGCTAAAAAAAAGATTTTAAGATCAGGATTTATCCCCCCTATTCACAGCAAAATATGGGAGGTATATTTATTAGTTTACTCAAAATGATAGATGAGGAAAACATTGCTATTACGGAACTTCAAGCCTTGTTCAAACTAGGCTTGATACGTTACTGGTGCTTTGATCCTGATGAATTCCCTTATTTCTTTTGATACAGGTAATCGTTTCAGCCAGATTACCTCTCAACTCTCTGGATGGTTAGAAATGTTTTATCCTATATAAGTATAGTAACACTATATGATTGTAACCCCTGGATAATCCCAGGGAATAGGCAATAGGCAATAGGGAATAGGTAATAGGGAATAGGTAATAGGGAATTACGAATTACGAATTACGAATTGGGAATTTAGTATAATTTCTACTGAAGAGTTAATGATTTTAATAATACTTTTACCTGGATTCTAATTAATTGATAATCTCCTTGATTTTCTAATAATTGATAATCGGTTGATTTTAAACCTAATTTTGCTATTTCTTTCGGTTGTGTAATAATTAAAACCGTATCAACTGAACTATTTACAGGAAATAATTCTAATAATCTTTGCTTAATATTATATGTCATAAACTGTATCGGTTGTTGGGTATAAAACACCAGACTGGGTTTAAATATCCCAATTACTAATAGGGGTTCATGGGGTTGCTGAACTTGCCGAACTCGGGCTGATAATTGTCGCAAAGGTAAGTGTCTTTGAGTATCTAATAATTGACCCGCAGGTAAAGCCACTAAACTCATAAAAGCGAAGAATCCTAGAGCATTTCCTAACCATACCCCCCGTCGCCATTGGGGTCGCAAAAGGCAACAAAGGGTGATTCCACTTGCTATTAACCAGATAATTCCTGATACCGTTGGTAAGTGGCTAATTTGTAATAATTGCGAAAAATTGGGAGTATCTTCTCCGATTAATTTAGGGCTAAGAAAACTAGCGATCGCTAACGCTAATAAAATTAAAATATTCACCAAACCTGTAATTAAAAATGGTAGAGAAATTTTATTTTGATCTGACTGAATCGGATTTTTTTGATTACCCCAGATACTAATTAAAATCACACCTGCGGGAATGCAGGGTAATATATAACTAGGCAATTTAGTCGCAGAAACACTAAAAAATCCGAAAATAATCACCAACCAAAATAGAGCAAATAAACCTAAATGTTGAGAACGATCTTGCGATCGCCAAGCTTGGATTTTCCAAAATTTAACCTGATAAATTGCTACAGGTAAATACACCGACCAAGGTAATAAAGCGACTAAAATTACCGGAAAATAATAAAACCAAGGGCCAGGATGATTACTAACCACATTGGTAAACCGTTCAAAATTATGATGTCCAAAAAATGTGTCTAAATAGGCTTGACCATTAGCTAAAGTGACTAAAATAAACCAAGGAATTGCTATGATTATAAATATAAAAATTCCCGGTAATAACTGCATTTCCCAGAGAACACTTTGCCATTGTTTTGTATAAATTAGAAAAGCACCAATAATTAAAATAGGAAAGACAATTCCAATCGGCCCTTTTGCTAAAACCGCTAAAGCAGCAAAACAATAAAAGGTAAAATACCACCCCTTTTGTTGACGAGTTCGGGGTTGAGCATAGCCCAAGAAAAATGCTAATAATGAAATTGTTAAACAACTTGCTAAAAGCATATCAGAAACCCCCGTGCGTCCCCAAGCAATCCAAGCCGGATTTAACGCCATCATCATCATTCCCCACCATGCTCCTATCCAAGCTTGACGGGTGATTGCGGATGACGTTAGGGACGCATTATTATCCCTCTGAACACCAAAATAACGCAGGGTATAGAATACAAAAAAGGTAGAAGCGATCGCCATGATTGCGGAAGGTAATCGTGCCCCCCATTCATTCACACCTACAGCTTGAAAAGCGATTACTATTAACCAATAAATTAAGGGGGGTTTATCAAAGCGAGTGACCCCATTCCAATAGGGAGTAATCCAATCTCCTGTCAGGTGCATTTGTCGGGCGGCTTCAACAAACATCGGTTCAGTTTTATCGATTAAACCAATATCGCCTAAATGACTTAAAAATGCGATCGCACTGAGTAATAATAATCCCAGAATAGAAATACCCCAAGTCACTTTAGGATAATTTTCCCAAGATTTCCAGATAGTTTTAATAGATGGGTTGACTGTTGGCTGTTGACTGTTCACTGTTCCTTAACCTTCTGATGTTCACGAGAAATTTTTAACCACGCCAAGCTAATCGTTAAACAGATATAGCCTAAACCATAACCTGCTAGGATATCACTCGGCCAATGACATCTTAAATAAACGCTACTAAACCCAATAATTATTAACCAGATTGTAGCGAATCCATAAATATAGGGAGTGGATTTTGGATAACGTTCTGCGAGAAGATAAGCCATAAAAAAATAGAACAAAATATTTCCCGTCGCATGACCACTCGGAAAACTTCTACCTACGGATTTTACGAGCCGATCTAAGGGACGACTGCGATCAATCATGGGTTTGAGAATTCTATCAACTAAAATCAAAATTCCCAAGGTAGAAAAAGCTAAAACTTTAGCTTCTATCCAGTAGCGTTTCCAAACTAAAAAACCCAAGGTTAAGGCGATAATAACCGCCGTTCCTTTTACCCCCGTTAATAAATAGAAAAAGCGAAAATAATCATCCCAACTTGAGGGAAAAATTTGATGGGGAACTTGAATTAAAATTTGATCTAATAATAAATCATCTTTAAGATATACCCGAATTGAGAGTAAAATTAACGGAACCAAAATTCCTAGACAAATCAAAATTTGCTGTTTGGGAATTGCCTTTTTTAACGAAATAAAGTGATGATTTAAAGTTAAACGCATTATCTTTGACGTTTACAGATTCGCAATTGATGGAGTTTTTATTATACAATAAGTTGAGAATCCAGGTTGATCCCGAACAAACAGAAGTTAAAAAGTTATTTAAGTTTGCAAGGTATTCCAGTAGAAAGAATTAAAATACCTAACAAGGACTTAATGAGGAAGCGACAATCGATGCTAGATACCCTTGACCTGACATTATCGCTGGATAAAGAAAGCTACAAAACCCAGATAGAAGCCTTAATGAAGGAGTTGCGATCGCTTCAACAGACCTGCCGAGATAAAAAATTACCGATTATTATTGTCTTAGAAGGGTGGGCTGCGGCGGGAAAAGGCGGACTGGTCAAAAAAATGGTGGGATATATGGACCCGAGGGGGTTTGCCGTTCATCCAATTTGGCCCCCCACGAATGAAGAATCCCGCTATCCCTTTCTGCGACGGTTTTGGCAGAAATTACCCCCCCAAGGCAGTATTGGCATTTTTTACCATAGTTGGTATACCCATGTTTTAGAAGAGCGTTTGTTTGGGCGAGTTTCAGAAGCTGAAATCCCTATGGCGATGCGACAAATTAACGCCTTTGAACGCCAACTGGTGGACGATGGGGTGGCGATGGCAAAATTTTGGATACATTTGAGTAAAAAAGAACTTAAACAACGGCTGAAAAAATCTTCAGAAGATGAGTTAGAAGCTTGGCGGGTGCGTCCTGAAGATTGGAAACAGGCCAAAAATTATGATACCTATTGTACCTTAGCTGAAGAAATGGTGATTCATACCGGGACAGGTTCAGCCCCCTGGACATTGGTGGAGGGAGATTGTAAACGCTGGGCCAGGGTTAAGGTATTATCAACAATGGTAGCATCGATTAAAGAAGCCTTAGACTGTTTGCAGATTCAGTTACCCCCCGTCTTTACAACGCCTCAAGAGCATTTGCAACCCACAGAACCGAACCCCCTAGCTGCGGTTAATCTCAAAGCTGCCTTCGCACCCGATGACTATAAAATACAGTTACGTCATCAACAAGCGAATTTAGGTCAACTGCAACAAACCCTCTATCAACAACAGATTCCTGTTTTAGCTCTATTTGAAGGCTGGGATGCGGCGGGGAAGGGGGGAGCAATTAAGCGGTTAACGGATATTTTAGATCCCCGGAGTTATGAAGTAAACACCTTTGCTGCACCTACAGATGAAGAAAAAGCCCATCATTATTTATGGCGGTTTTGGCGACGGTTGCCTCCGGCGGGTAAATTGGGAGTATTTGACCGCAGTTGGTATGGTCGGGTTTTAGTCGAACGAGTTGAAGGGTTTGCGACCGAATTAGAATGGCGACGAGCTTATCAAGAAATTAATGAATTTGAGGAACAGTTAACCAGCGCTGGCTATGTGTTAGTAAAATTTTGGTTACATATTGATCAAGAAGAACAGTTGAAACGCTTTCAGGAACGGCAAGATAACCCCTATAAATTACATAAACTCACGGAAGAAGATTGGCGCAACCGAGAAAAATGGCCGTTGTATGAAGTGGCATCTAATCAAATGATTCAACGCACCCATACCCCCAGTGCTCCTTGGACATTAGTAGCCGCTAATGATAAATATTATGCCCGTGTTAAAGTCGTTGAAACCGTTGTTGAGGCGATTCGCCATCATTTAAAACATCGCTAATTTTTGACCTAATTGTTGATACTCCCCTCCCCCGTCAAACGACGAGGGAGGATGAGAAAAATTCCTCTAACTCCATGTTTATTATCCTAACTCGAATTCTGTTTCTGTTACTGATAGCTGCTATTGCCTTTAAAGTCTGGCAAATTTTGGGGGGTAAGGATAATAGCTTAATAAATCGGTTATTATTCATCCTGATTTTAGTTTTAATTATTACTGCCTTAATTTCGCCTGATAGTCAAGTGGGGTTAGTGGTACTGGGAATTTTATCCATTCTTTTTAGACCCCTGGGGTTATCGATTTTACTTTTATTAATTGCTTGCATCTTTATTAAAAATGGTAAAATTGACAAACCGGGGCCGACATTAATTTTAGTGGCTTTATTAATTTTAATTGTAGCAAGTACCCCTGTCTTTGCGAATTGGCTGGCGCAACAGGTGGAAAAAGTTGCCTTAAAAACCGTACAAACAGATTTATGTTGTGGAGAACGGGCGGGTGCAATTGTATTATTAGGACAGGGAACCACAGAACCTAAATTATCCTATCGCAAACAGATTCAATTAACAAATACAGGCGATCGCATTCCCTATACAGCCCAACTGTTTCGAGAAGATCGAGGGCCGTTTATTATTGTTAGTGCTGGGCCTCGCCACGAGTTAGTCAATCCTATCATTGAAGCCAATGATGTCAAAAAACTCTTAATTTATATGGGAATTCCCCCAGAACGAATTTTGATCGAATCTCATGGAGGAACGACTTATAATAATGCAGTAGAAATTTATCGGATTATGCAGAGACATCATTTAGGTCGAACGATTATTCTGGTTACTTCTGCCTTAGAAATGCGTCGGGCGAGTTTAACTTTTTCCAGAGTAGGGTTTAAGGTAATTCCCGCCCCAACTAATTTTTATACCTTTATTCATCAGAAAGACAATATTCGTCATATTACCGGGGCAGATTTCGCCCCCAGCGCAGAAGCCTTATTACTTACGACTAGAGTTTTAGATGAATATTTCTTAACCTTCTATTATTTTATCCGAGGTTGGTTAGCACCGAGTATTTAAAATCGATCATCTGAATTCTCAACAAAGGCATCTTGCTGTAATCCGGGAATTGAAGATGAACCTGACCCGGCAGAATTTCCAATGAGCGCAATGAAGAAAAAGAGAATCAGAAATAAAAATCCTAGTGTTTCCCAATCGGAATTTTTCACGGGTTTAGGTTTTTTATCCTCTTCAACCGATTTAACATCCACTTTAACTTCTATCTTTTTCCCCTGTAGTGGGCCATGCAGTTTAATACTGTTGCAGGTAATTTGATCCGTGATATTGTCTTTATTAGACATGGTAGTGCTTCCCTATGTGTCATTCTTGTACTAATGCACTGATTAACTACAACAGGGTTAGCTACAATTCGGGATCAAAATTAATTTATTGGGTTGTTCAAAACTTAGGGTACAGGAATCAAAAAACCGGGTTTCTGGCTATTATTTTAGGGAATGAAATCTTGATTTGGTGGTTCAGAAACCCGGTTGATCTGTAGGGACGGATTTGATCAGAAGTTCTGTTGCTCACAGATCACTGTTAAAAACCCGTCCCACACCTGACTATTCATTTCGGAATTTGGATAGGAAATTGCGAAGTTGTTCCCCTGCAACATCTCGTCCACCTAAACCGAAAGCAATAGCGATCGCCACAGCAATTGCGCCTAACAACAAACCAAAGGCTAAATTGACAATATCGCTGGCAATTCCCATTTGTTGTAAAGCCATTGCACCGACAAAGATAATAATCGCAATTCGAGCCGTTTGTCCTAAGAAATTCGATTGACGAGTTCCAGAACTGACGATTAAATCATGGGCTAAATTAGCAAAATATAACCCAACAGCAAACACAAGAATCCCAATCAACACTTTACCCGCCATCACAATCAGTTGATTGAGAATTACAGTTAAAGCTGTTAACCCCAATATATCTGTTGCAGTGACGGAGGCAAACAACATGATTCCCACTAACACAATAATCCCGATAATTTCCGAAGGCGTGCGTTGGGGTAAGGGGGGAACAGTCGGGGTGATAATCGGTTCTGTGGAAATGGTTGCTTCTGTGTCCAGAGGTTCTTGAACGGTTGGGACAGTTGGAACATGAAGTCCTAACCAGCGAAACACCTGATTAAACCCAATACTGGTGAGAATATTCGTGACTAAATTCGCCACAAAACGCCCAATCAAATAAGCAACAATTAAAACTAATATTGCTAAAAAGATTTGGGGTAATGCGTTGAAAATCTCCGTCAGCATTAAAACGGCTGGCTCGGAGATGGCTTTAACTTTCAGGGTTTCCAAGGCAGAAATTGCCGTCGGAATCAGAATCAAAATGTAAACAATCAACCCAATAATGGAAGATAATCTTTGATTTCCTGTGAGTTGATTTAAGCCTAAACGACTGCCAAATTGATCAATTCCGACTGCCGCCAAAAGATTAGTCACAATTCGACTCACCACTTGAGCCACAAGCCAACCTGCACCTGCTATTACTAAGGCCGCGACAATATTCGGGAGAATTGAAAGGATTTGATAGAGCATTTGTTGGACTGGCTCTAATAATCCTTGCAATTGAAGCGTGCTGAGAATGGCAGGTAAAAATAACAGAATGATGAACCAATACAGGGCATTTCCTAAGGTTTCACTCAGGGAAAATTGCTCTGAAGGGACATCATTAACTTGTTGATTTAAGCGTTCATCGAGACGAAAGGCTCGGAACACTCGAATTAATAAAGTTCTGGCAATGGTCGCTAAAATCCAAGCCACGACAATTAAAATTGTCGCCCCAAACATTCGGGGTAAATAGTTCGTGACTTGGTTGAGTAAACCCGTTAGGGGTGTCGATGCTGCGGTAAGCTGAAGCTTATCCAAAAAGGCAACAATCGCAAAGATAAAAATAATCCAGAAGATTACGGTTCCCGCCCAATCTTCCACCGGAAGTTTATCTTCGGGTGCGGTTGAACCCGAAACCCAACTGGCGATGCGGTTATCTAAGTCTGTCTTTTTAAACAGGCTTTTAACTAAAGATTGAGCAAATAAAGCGACCAGGTAGCCCAGGAGTAAAATTACACAAGCCAGCGCAATATCCACAACGGATGTTTGACCTAATTTGAGATTATTGAGGTCAAGGGGGACGGCTAGGGGGTTATCCTGAGCTAAATAAAGATGGGATAAGGAAGATAATTCCTTTCCCCATACTGCTATTGGATGATAGGTTGCATTCATAATTGATCGTAAAGAGTGACTTACTCAATGTCGAAACGTTGGCAAGGTTGGAATTCTCCCAGCTTTTCTTTAGGGTTTAAACACAGTTAACCCCTAAAGTTGAGGTCTGGGTCTAACGGGAAAATCAACCGTTTGATCAAAGTTCCGGCTCTCCTGTGTTAACGAGAGTGCATCTCAAGTCTGGTTAAAATGGTGGAAAACAACGCTAAAACTGACCGTTGTTTTGGGTTTTTCGATAATTCCCTCGTTAATAGCGGGGCAGTGTCACGTTTAACATGAAAGAAATCTGCCTATAGCTTGAAGGTTATGATGCCATCTCGTCAAGTTTTTGAACAATCGATTTTAATTCGGGCCAGTGCAACGGTTGTAGAACGCTGTTTCACGGATTTGCAACTGATGCACCAATGGTTGAACCCGATGTTACGCTGTGAACCCATTGAAGTGTGGGATACCAATGTGGGCGGTCGTTGTCGATTTGTGATTAAACTTCCCTTATTCCAACCGACATTAAAAACAGTGGTTTTAGAAAGGGAACCGGGGTTAATTGTTTGGGGATTTGAAGGGTATTTTAAAGGATGCGATCGTTGGGAATGTATACCTGAACCCCAAGGAACTTATCTATTAAATCGCTTTGAATTTGAAATTCCTAATCCTTTGATTGAATTCGGGTTTAATCTCTTTGCTGCTAATGTTACTAAAGCAGATATGGAAGCTCAATTAAGACGTTTAAAACAACTGGCGGAACAAATTAAAAATTGAGCAGGGTCATGGTAACATTTCATCCTGGTTTCATTTTTCCGTCTTAGCATGAAGACAAAACAACGTTAGTAAAAATTGTGATCGCTCTTTTATTAAGTGATTGCAGGGAAAGTTATGAATCTGATCAATCGGCGAAAATTTTTGATGTTAAGCGGTGGTGTGGCTGGATCAGTCTTATTGACTCGTTGTACAACCAGTCCTGCGTTACTACTACCCATCGGGCAAAGGACAGCGATCGCGTCCACCACTAGCAACAACGGATTATTAGAGGTTGCCTTAGAAGCCCGCCCCAGCTTGATTAATCTGGGAAGACAGCAGGCACACCTGATTACTTATAACGGTAGTATTCCCGGCCCCCGATTAGAAGCCAAGCCTGGAGATAGGGTGCGAATTCGCTTCACCAATAAACTCTCTCAGCCAACCAACCTGCACTATCATGGCTTGCACATTCCCCCAACGGAGAATGCAGATAATATCTTTCTCAGCGTCCCTCCCAACGAAACGCTGACTTACGAATTTACGTTGCCTCAAAATCACCCGGCTGGGACTTTTTACTATCACCCCCATTTACATGAATTGGTGGCGGAACAGGTGTTTGGTGGGTTAGGTGGTATTTTCGTGGTGCGAGGTGAATTGGATAAAATTCCTGAAATCGAGGCAGCAAAAGAAGAGTTTCTCTTTATCAAAGACTTTGCCCTCGATGCCAATGGGCAAATTCCCACTCCGGGACATATAGATCTGATGCAGGGGCGAGAGGGAAACATTCTAACGGTGAATGGGCAGGTGAATCCCGGCTTCTCTCTGGTAGCAGGCGGACTGTCGCGGCTGCGGATTGTGAATGCTTCAACCTCTCGCTTCTATCGATTACAACTGGAAAACCATCCCTTTTTCCTGATTGCCACTGATGGAGGCGCGATCGCAGAACCTGTGGAATTATCAGAGCTACTGCTTTCTCCGGGAGAACGAGCAGAGGTTCTAGTCCAAGGAAACCGTTCACCAGGACAATATCGGTTACTCAGTCTACCCTATGATCGCGGTGGGATGGGGATGATGGGGGGTGGAATGATGGGGGGGATGTATCACGGCAACTCAAGAGATTCAACTCAAGCTCCGCAAGTCATCGCCACTGTGACCTATCAAGGTGCGAACCCAACGACCTTGCCACAGCCCCAGAAACTCTTGCCTGTTGAATCATTACCACAACCCATTACAACTCGTCGCATTGAAATGTCGATGTCGATGGGCATGGGCAGTGGAATGGGAATGCAAATGGCATTTCTGTTTAACGGCAAAGTATTTGACATGAATCGGGTGGATGCAGCAGTCAAGCTGGGAACAGTTGAGGATTGGGAGTTAGTGAATGTTGACCCAGACGGGATGGAACATTCATTCCACCTACACACCAATCCCTTTCAAGTCGTGAGTCGCAACGGTCAACCCGATCCCTATCGAGCCTGGGAAGATACCCTGCGGGTGCGAGCCAACGAAACCGTCCGCATTCGGATTCCATTTCGAGACTATCCCGGTAAAACGGTCTACCACTGTCATGTTCTGGATCACGAGGATTTAGGCATGATGGGAATGGTGGAGATACAGGAATAGCACGAAGGCAAATTCTGTCCACTTATTTATTGGCAAAGGCGCTGTTGAACTGCGGGTTGAGCTTTCAAGAAAGTGATCGCTTGTTCCCCTAAAGTAGAAACATCATTGTAGAGGTTGATAACATCTTGAACATTAATCGTAATTGCATTAACTCCTTGGTAGCTGAGAAGCAATTCTAACATTGAGAGTTCACCATCACGGGTAACATTGCGTAAGGCAGCAATTACCTTGTCAACTGCAACATCAACGGTACTTCCCGAAGCTACAAATTGATTAAAAGCTCCTACTACTAATCTGCCATAAGTGGAGTCCAGCAGATCATTGACAACATTAGTCGGAATTTGGACGGAGTAATTGAGAGCTTGACGGAATTGTTGAACCTGATCTGGAGTTAGTTTAGCTAAAGTCACCAAAGAACGAAGTTGATTGGACTGATCCCCAGTTTCAGCAAAGGTTTGTAAATCTACAATTGCTAAGGATATATTTGCTGGCCCATACATCAATCTTAACTCATCAATAGCAGGTGCGGGTTGAGCAAATATTCCCAAAGTAATTGTTAATCCCAATACCATTGCTAAGGCAAGGGATATATATTTAGATAGACCCTGAGTGAAAAATTGATAGGGGTTACGAACTTTCTGAAACCAACGTCTTGATGTTAAGTTCATTTGTTCCTTCCTCACAAGTAAAATTTATTAACACAGTTATCTTGTTGTCCCATGCTATAGGTCTGTCTGACCAATTTTTAGGTTCCCCTAGATAGGGACTTCTCAAACTGTTACAGATTCTGGCTCCTTTGATCCAGTATCTGCCGAATTATAGCAGTATCCTGAGCCGTTGGCAGAATTTCTAAAGAATTCTCTAAATCTTGCCTTGCACAATCTTCGGAAAATAAAATCTCCCCTTGGTTAAAGGCATCAACATAATTGCTTAATCAAACCGCATTAAAGTATTACCTCAAACTTAAAATTCTTCTGTTAAAAATGGATTTTCTTTCGGAAAAGTGGGTAAATTAATCGATGCTAAAGACTCTAATTTTTTACGTCGTTGAGGATAAATTAATGGGGCTGGCCAATTAGGACTATTACTTTCCTCCTGATCGGATTCTCGAACCGCTACAGCACTAGCAGATTGAGATTTTGTTGTCTCTGAATTCAAAGATTGAACCCGCGGCGATTTTGCCGATTTTTCTTGAATTTTTGTATCTTCTGGTGTCGGTTGTAATAAAAATAAATCCGCATCTTCCGAAATAAAAGAGGCATATTCTATGCGAATTCGCTCTAATTCCCCTTCTAAAAATCGAGGTTTTGGCCATTCTTCAACGGCAACGTCATCGATTGAAGCGGTTAATTCCACAGGCGGTTTAAAGGGTTCATTCCTAGTTGGTTCTGATTCTACCACCGATGAAGATAAAGATTCCAATGCTTCAGATAAGGCTTGAACCTTGGGAAATACAATCTCGAATTCCGAAGATATTTCATCAGAAACACCCACGAGATCGGCGGATGAATTTACCTCCTCATCTATCGAATTTATCGGGTTATTGTTCAAATTAAAAGAGACTGACCAAGGTTGTACCGGGGGTGCTTTAGGTGTTAATAAAGAAGCAGAAGATAATAGAGATTGTTCCTCGGTCATGATGGGTAGAGTTTCTAAGGTCTGTTTCCCGCTTTCAAATTGGGGTTGATTTTCTAAACACCGTTCTAATGCTACTTTAAATTGCAGGGTTTGGCGTTGTTGACGATGCAGCCGTGATCGCAATTCCTGACAACTATTTTGAGCTTGAACTAACTCATGAAACTGCTCATTATAGCGTTGTTGAGTTAATGCACAATCTCTTTCCATTTGTGCGAGTCGGGTTTGGGTAAATTCCCATTGTTGTGTTAAGGTTTCGACTAAAACCTGTTGTTGTCGAATCACATGATTAGCAATTTCTAACTTTTTAAATAGTCGTTTAACTTGATCCTGAGTTGCTCCTAATTCTTGGGTGTGTTGCAATAATTGGGTCTGTTGCTCCTGTCGATTTTGCCGATTTTCATCTAATTCGGCTTCTAATTCCGCCACCCGATTAATTAAATCTCGGTTACATTCATGTAAAATTTGAACAACTCGCACCGGATTTTCTGCGGTTTCTGCTTCGGCTGACATTAAGGAAGCGGTTGCCATTTCATTCTCATAAGAACCTTCCACAAACATCGCCTCTGGAATTGCTGATTCCTCCCCGTTAGACTGTAGTTCTACCGATTGTTCTAACTGGATGATAAAATCACTCAACAATTCCTCAAGGGGGATGGCGTTGGGAAAGTTCACCGTCTCCCACTCCTGATTAGGGGTTGCAGCAGGACTAACGGACTCTTCCGAGGCAGTCGAAGTTTCGGATAAAGGCGCTTCAGGAGGCTGATCAAACGATTCGGGAGTGGGGAGATCGGCTTCAGACATGGCTTTTTTTATTGATTTTATTTATTCCAATTCTCAATACATGGTGAAATGTATTATTACTGATATTAGGGGAAATTGAGAATCAAGTCAAGGTTTCTAGGCCAAGAAATTTAACGAGCTTAGTTCTGGTAGAATTATTCAAACCCGTCCTGTTTAAGATTTTTCTCTTTAGTTGTAATAAACCGACTCGATATGAATCAAGATTTAGGATTATTTTTGTTAGGAATTGCGGTGCTAACGCTCTACTTAATTCTTTCTGCCTTAACAGAAATGGGAACCAAACTTCCCTGGAAAAAGTAGAGCTATTTTCTGGATTTATGCGGTTAACAAGGCTTGTTCAACTGCGTTAATTACATCTTGGGGTTTAAAGGGTTTAATTAAATATCCAGAAGGATGAGTTTCTTGGGTACGTTCAATTGTTGAAGTAAGGGAAGATAACAAATGCTTCTGGCGTGAGTAATTAATGCGATCGCCTCAATTAACGGGGTATTATGATTGCTATAGTAGGGAATAGGGAATAGGGAATAATGTTTTAATTCTGGTTTAAAGTTCTACTTTTAAAAAATAAATTAAATAAGCTTCCCTTTCCTAATATTTCATCTAATTCTCGTGCTATAAAGAAAGGAATAAAAATAATAAATAAACATAAAATTTGATAGATCATATCTATTGTAGAGACTTGATTTTGAAGTTCTATTAAAATTTGATAGAGAGATTCCTGTTGAAATAAACCCACGATTAAATGTTCTGCAACATTAAAAAATAAAACAATAATTGTAAATAAAATAGACTTATAAACCACCGAAATGATTAACGGTTGTTCTTGATAGTATTTTACAATTGGGAGCTTTTCTGATAAAAGAATCACTTTCCCCAAAATTAACGCCCCAACAATAGCAACTCCATAGTTAAAGCCATCAATTCCATATTTGACTAAAGCTAGGGAATTCAAAGTTACTAAAATACTAAAGGATAAGGCTAAATACAAATTAATAATTCCGAGGTTAATGAACTCATGAATTAAGGTTGATTTCCAGTCTTTTTCCGGTGTTGTTGTTTCTATCATATAGCAGGGAATAGGTAATAGGTAATAGGGAATAGGTAATAGGTAATAGAGAATAGGTAATAGGTAAAATAGTGTGTAAGTTGTTAATTATGCACCCTATAACTAATTTTTAATTCTTGATCTTAAAATAAATTCAGCTACCCTTAAATCCACAGGGGTTGTGACTTTTAAATTAGTTTCTTCTCCCATGACAATATGAACAGATAACCCAGATTTTTCAAATAAGGCTGCATCATCGGTGACTTCCCAACCCTGTTGACGTCCTTGCTGATGACAGTCTTTTAATAATTTTACATCAAACCCTTGGGGAGTTTGCGCCGCCCATAACTGTTGACGATCAGGAGTATCTAAAATTAATCTGTTATCATCAACTACTTTAATCGTATCTTTGACGGGAACTGCCGCAATTAACCCCCCCCAGTCCTGTAAGGCGATCGCACAACGTTCAAATAACTCCGGCGTAGCCAAACATCGAGCTCCATCATGAATTAATACCCGTTCTGCATCCGTTGGTAAGGCTTGTAAGCCATTATAAACCGACTCTTGACGGGTGCCTCCCCCTTGAATTAACTCAACGGGTTTACTTAAATTAACAGTAGCTAAAATCTCCTTGAAGTCAGGAAAATCCACAGGTTGACCCATGATCCCGATCCAGTCAATACAGGTCGCCGCCTCCGCCGCTTCCAGTGTCCACGCCAATAACGGTTTATCCAATAAGGTCAGGAGCAATTTGTTGCGATCGCTCCCCATTCGTCGTCCCATACCCGCCGCCGGAATTAATAAGTGCATTTAGAAAATTTAGAGGTAAGATTGATAATTCTGTCTTCATATTAGAATTAAGCTGACCTTGTAGATTAACTCTTTACTAATGAGAATACTAGCCCTTGTCCCAGGTGGAATAGGCGATCAAATCCTGTTTTTTCCGACCCTTGATGGCCTAAAGCAAGCGTATCCTGAAGCCCAAATTTCTGTTATGGTAGAACCTAGAGCTAAGGGAGCTTATCGAGTTTGTAAGTCCGTTTCTGAAATTTTGACTTATGATTTCAAGGGACGCAACAGTTTAGCCGACTGGGGAAATTTTCTCGGTATTGTCCGTGACCGAGAATATGAAGTTGTGCTATCCCTCGGTCAAAGTTGGACGGTGGGGTTGTTATTGTGGTTAACGGGTATTCCCACTCGTGTTGGCTACGCCGGAGGCGGTGAAGGGATGTTTATTAGCAACTCAGTCCCCCTGAAACCGGAACAATACGCCGCCGAAATGTATTATGACCTGCTCAAAGGGGTAGACATTATCACTCCTTTCCCTGGATTATCGATTAATGTTCCTAAACTAGATATTGACTGGGGAGATGCGGAACAAAAACGTTTAGGAGTCAAGGATAGTGGTTATATTCTGATTCATGGGGGGTCTAGCCAGTTAGCGCAACAAAAAGGCATTGACAAAATCTACCCCGTTGCTCGTTGGCAAAAAATTATTCAAGATATTCAACAACGACAACCTAACCTTCCCGTTGTGATTGTTCAAGGGCCAGAAGATGGGCTGTTAGTGCAGGAAATTGTTCAATCTTGTCCTACTGTTAAAGTTACCCGACCAGAGGATATTGGCAAATTATCGGCGATGATCGCCTCGGCTAATTTAATGCTCTGTACCGATAGTGCACCGATGCACTTAGCGGTTGCGGTGGGAACCTATACGATCGCTTTATTTGGCCCAACGGAACCCGCTAAATTATTACCAAAAAGCGATCGGGTTATTGGTCTTAAATCTCCCACAGGGAAAATGTCTGATATCTCTGCGGATGAAGTAATTAAAAAAATCTGGGGAGGTTAATTCAGTTATCAGTTATCAGTTATCAGTTATCAGTTAATAGTTAATAGTTAATAGTTAACTGATAACTGATTAAAATCCGTGAAATCCGTGAAATCCTCTTAATCCGTGTTACTCTCACAAATTCCGATAATTCCTGTTGTCCGCCTTCGAGTTCCAGTTGTTGTTAAATCTTGAAATAAAAAAACTGGGTTTCTGGCTGTTGTGAGAAGTCCAGTTTCTATTTCACTTCAATTCCTGCTTCTATTAAGGATTGATTCAACACTTCAACTAAGTCTAAATATTCCGCCCAATGCTTGAGATAGGGGAAATCCAAACATTCCCCTTGTACTTTCAATATACCCAATACATCTCGCCATTGCTTTTGAGACTGGGTTTGTTTTCCCCATTGCAGTTTACTAATAATAATATCTTCAGCCGAGGCGAGGTTGACTTTTGTACCCGTAGGAATATGATATTGTTGTCGTCGTTGAAAGCGAATTTTCTCTAATTCCGAATCTTCTGCCATCATTAAGTCAGCGCGAGAAATTGTTGGGATATGGGTAATTTGTAAGGTTTTCATTTGACCTGAAACTACATCATCCACACCAGGAACATAAAACCCTGCACGTTCTAACTCTAAAATAAATTGACCTAAATCTTGAAGTTGAATCAAAATCACAATATCTAAATCACGAGTTGTTCGGACTTCTCCGTAAGCAATCGCCGCTACACCTTCGGTAATATAATAAGGAATATTTAATAACTCAAAAATCGGGTGGAGAATTTCAGCTAAAGCAATAGAATCTTGAATCCAACTCATTTTATCTCCCGTCGGAATATAATTTTCTGGACAATCTTCTGCTAACCAAGCTTCAGCTAATTTTCGCACAAATTGTGCATCAGATAAATGGGGAAAGCGTTGACGAAAACAGTTAATTGCAAAGTGACGAGCATTTTGATTCATAGAAGAACCCATCAACAATCGTTCCTCTGGAGTTCGTTGTTTTAATAACCAGAATCCTAATAAATCAACTTCTGGTGTAGTATCTTGTGATTGAGAGCGATATCCCGGTTTAATTGTGAATTTAGGGAAGGTTTGAGTCATATTTTTAATCAATTCTCCGATACCGCATCCCTGGTAATTGTTCCACTAACTCTAATAATTCTAATTGTAATAACGCTGCGGATAGATTTCCGGCTTCTAAATTCAGATTAACAATAATTTGATCAAAACCAGTCGGTTCCGAGGACATTGATTGCAAAATTTGATTTAATTCCGGGTCTAAATCCGGTATAGATTTGTTCGGTTTAGATGGAATTTCAAATAGAGATAATTGTTGAGGTTCATCTAAAGGTGGCATTGCTCCTAATTGCTCTAATAATTCCTCTAAATCAACGGGAATCATAGTCGCACCCCCATTAATTAATTTCAAACAGCCCAGGGAGTTTTCATCATCTAAACGTCCGGGTAAAACATACACATCTCGACAAAATTCATTTGCAATATCAGCCGTAATTAAAGCACCCGATTTTTGAGGAGCTTCCATCACAAAAGTTGCCCGACTTAACCCTGCAATAATTCGATTTCGTTGGGGAAAATGACGCGGATTTGGTTTGGTTCCCGCAGGGTATTCACTAATTAATAATCCCTGATTCATTACCCGTTCACAAAGTTGGCGATTTTCCTTTGGATAGGCAATATCTACCCCAGTTCCTAATACAGCAATGGTTCGTCCTCCGACTTCTAAACAACTACGATGAGCTTCGGTATCAATTCCCGTAGCCATTCCCGAAACAATGGTAAACCCCCGACGTGCTAAAGTCATACTAATTTTACGAGTCCAGCGACACCCGTATTCTGTGGGAGTGCGGGTTCCAACAATCGCAACCATCGGGATAATACCCTGATTTTCTTGGGTTTCAACAATTCCCCGATAATATAAAACAGGCGGAAATGTTGGTATTTCTAATAATAATCGAGGATATTCGGCATCAGCAGGAGTCCAAAAATAAGGGTTTTTAGCAATATGTTGTTCTAGGAATTCTTCAGGGTTAAATTGCGATCGCTGTTGGATAATTTTTTCGACGGTTTGCTTGCCAAAGCCGTCAACTTTTATTAACTCATTTGCTGTTGCTTTCCAAGCGATTTCTAACCCTTGAAAATGCTGTTGTAGACGTTGAATAGAAACTGAACCTACCCCATTAATTTGTGTCCACGCTAACCAGTATCCTCGTTCTTCCACAAAGGTTAAACTCCTTTATTCTTTAGACTCAAATATACACTATTTGTTACTCTGCCACAACGGAATACCCCACAGGACAACTTACCCCTCGACTTATAAAGAGAAGTGAACTACCCACACTTCTCTACGAGTAAGTGTGGACTTCCAACTTCAACGGGGATAGCATCTGAAGAAACAGAAATTTCATCAGACGACTTACATCCCCTCAGATTGGCAGTGTCGCTAGTTCCTAACGACAATATCCGCAAGGCTTCATTTTTGATATTAATTGAAGCGTTAATATCTCGGTCATGGGTTGTTTGACAATGTTCACAAGTCCAACTTCTAATATCAAGGGGTAAACTACCTACTTGATTTAGACAGACGTTACAAGTTTTAGAAGAAGGGAAAAATCTATCAACTTCAAGATAGGTTTTCCCTTCTTTTTCGGCTTTATACTTCAACATTGTACAAAACATTCCCCAACCACAATCACTAATTGACTTAGCTAATTTGTGGTTTCTAACCAGATTTTTAACCCCTAGATCTTCTACAGCAATCACTTGGTTTTCGTTGACTATCTTGCGGGATAGTTTGTGTAGAAAATCTTCTCGACAACGAGAGATTTTAGCGTGGACTTTAGCTACTTTTAATCTAGCCTTTTGTCTACTCTGACTCCCCTTCTGTTTTCGAGACAGTTTTTGTTGTTTCCGTTTTAAGTTGTGTTCATGTTTAACAAAGTATTTGGGATTATTATACTTATCCCCATCACTGGTAATAGCAAAATGAGTTAATCCTAAATCAATTCCAATTGCTTTTCCATTTGTTGATGGGTTAGGTGTTTCCTTGCCGTCATCAACTAAGACAGAAGCATAATACTTTCCGTCAGGATTCTTGGAAACAGTAACAGTTTTGATTGTGCCTTCACATGGACGGTGACGCACACAATAAACCAACCCGATTTTACCGGGTAGTTTTAGATAATCTCCCTCAAATTTAACGTTTTGGGGATAACTAATTGATTGCCTGCCATGCTTCGACTTGAATCGAGGTAATCTCGCCCGTTTCTCAAAGAAGTTCTTGTAAGCTGTATATAAATTGAGAGCGACAACTTGTAAACACTGGGAGTAAGCATCTGTTAGCCAAAGATATTCCTTTTTTAGTTGAGGTAACAATCCTTGAAT
>CAITND010000196.1 GCA_903893625.1 uncultured Oscillatoriales cyanobacterium | reverse complement strand
TTGTTAATTTTGTCGGGATTGACCGACCAAAATTAACTTGGGGGAGTCCATGTATCCCACGCTGATTTCTGGTTATTTTTTTGTAGGCGTGAAATTCAGCGTGGGACTTATAGCTCCCCCAAACCCCCTCGCAAGTTAAAATCAGAGCAGGTTAATTAAAATGCCTCTTTTACGGAAGATTAACATTATGAGTCAGCAACAGTCTGAAGACAATTTAAAAGAAGCCGCTGGTTTTGCTGCCGGGGGAGCCGCAGCAGGAGCAGGAGCAGGAGCGTTATTGGGAGGAATGGGTTTAGCAGTCGGTGGAACAGCCATTGGAATTGGTATGGCTCCTGTTGTTGCAGCAGGTGCAATTGTTGGATTAGCTGCTTTTGGACTTAACAAAGCACTGAAAAAAGATTAAAGCAAATTAGAAAATTTGTTAACGGTAAGGTGGATAACTTAACAACCCGTTTGATTTTTTAAAGTATCAAATTACAGCCTGTTATCCATCCTACTGAAGTTTGAGATCTCAAATAATTTATGGCAAACAAACAGCCGAATCCTTTACAAAAAATGGCGAGGGGGTTTGTTCGGGATTTGATTAATCATGCTAATAATCAAAAACCTGCTAAATCTTCCAAAACTAAACGAGAAAAGCTTATTGTTGAAAATTCAGAATTAGATTCTAAATTTAAAAACAAAAAACGATCTCGTTATATTCCAGCATCACTCAGAGTTTCTGTTTTAACTAGAGACAATTATAAATGCGTTTTTTGTGGTCGAACTTCTACACAAGTGCAGCTAGAAGTTGATCATATTAAGCCTTTTTCAAAAGGAGGAAGTCATGAGATCAAAAACTTACAGACTCTTTGTATTGAATGCAATAGAGGCAAAGGAGCGCGTCTTTTAAAATAATTTTTTTTGAATAATTCGATATTTTAGTTCGTTATACTATTACAGAAAATTGATCAAAAAGTGCGAGCGTCCTCGCTCGCTTGTGGATAAGTCCCTTGCTTCTGGATACCTTGCTTTTGATCAACTAGCAGGTGAGGACACCCGCACTGCTAGTTACAACTCAAAGGAAAATTCTATATTTGTATATTACACAAAATAAAACAATTATTCTATATTTTGAAACCGCTATCCTTATAATAACCAAGAATAGCTTAAAACTTGAGAAAGAATGAAAACAGATTCCATTTTTTATCGTCTATTTACTGAACTTCCTAGCAGTTTCTTTGAACTTATCGGGGGTTCAGAAACAGACTCCCTTAACTATCGATTTGATTCCGTTGAACTCAAACAAACCGCCTTTCGCATTGACGGTGTATTTCTTCCCCTAGAGTCAACTTCCCAACTCCCGATTTATTTCGTTGAGGTACAATTTCAAAAAGATCCCCATATTTATGCTAGGCTTTTTTCAGAAGTATTCGTTTATTTGAGAATTAACAACCCGGCTCAAATCTGGCGTTCTGTGATCATTTTTAAAGAACGTAATGTAGAACCCGATAGCCTCGAACCCTATCAACCTTTATTAGATTCTAACTTCGTTCAACGAATCTATCTCGATGAATGGCAAGTTGAACCTGCTAGTATTGGATTAGGAATCATTCAGTTAGTCATCACTCCTGTAGCCGAAACCCCTGCTAAAGCCAGACAACTTTTATCTCAAACCCATCAAACCCTTGAGGATGTCACTATCCAATCTGATGTGATAAATTTAATAGAAACCATTGTCTTGTATAAATTGCCAAACCTGAGTCGGGAGGAACTAGAAACTATGTTAGGACTAAACGATTTAAAACAAACAAGATTTGCTCAAGAAATGTTAGAGGAAGGGGAACAAAAAGCGAAATTAGAATCTGCTAATCGATTTTTAGCCTTGGGATTAAGTATGGAAATTGTGGCGCAAGGATTAGGATTAACCCTTGAAGAATTACAACAAATGCTCCAAAAAAATCCCAATCCTCAATGACCTTATCCGTAGGATAACCATCGGTTAGATAGTCTATAAATAAACCGGGTTTCTTCTGTGTAAAAAACTCGGTTTATTAGGTTTATTGTAATCACAATAATTGAATTAATATTCCTCTAATTCTTTACTAGGTTCACCCGGATAAAAACAATTATCTAACACTTGCTCAAGACTATAAAGACATTCTGAAGGAAAGGTTTTAAGCGGTAAATTCGTTTCACTAGATGCTAATTCTAGGCTTTTTAGATAAGCTTTTTGTAAAGCTTCTGTCAAATAGGGTTTTAAACTGGGACTATCTTCTAATAATTGCTCCAAGTCAATGCGTTGTACCCGAATAGTCGCTAACCAACTACGACTGCGTTTTGTGGGTTGATATTCCCATTTGAGTAAATGAGCTATTAAAATACTGAGTCGATTTCTCAATTGTTGACGTTCTTGTCTTCCCAATGATTCTATCTCCTCAATTAAATAATTGAGATCAAGTTGATTCCATTGTTGATCACGAAGTAACTGAACTTGCTGTTTTGTCCACCCATAAAAATCACTTTCATATAAACTCTGCATTTTTAATTTCTCCTAAGTTTTATCTCCAAAATGATCATACTTGAATTAATATTCCTCTAATTCCTTGCTAGATTCACCCGGATAAAAACAATTATCTAAGACTTCCTCAAGAGTATAAAGACATTCTGATGGAAAAGTTTTAAATGGTAAATTCGTTTCTGCTACGGCTAAATCTCGACCATTTTCATAACTATCTGATACAATTTCAAGCAAATAAGGTTTGAGACTGGGGTTATCTTTTAACAACCTTAAAATATCACGACGTTGTACCCGAATGGTGGCTAACCAACTGCGACTGCGTTTTGTCGGTTGATATTCCCATTTGAGTAAATGAGCAATTAAAATACTGAGTCGATTCCTCAATTGTTGACGTTCTTGTCTTCCCAAAGATTCTATCTCCTCAATTAAATAATTGAGATCAAGTTGATTCCATTGTTTGTTACGAAGTAACTGAACTTGCTGTTTTGTCCATCCATAAAAGTCGGTTTCATATAAACTCTGCATTTTTAATTTCTCCTTGATTTTATAACCAAAATTAAAATTAATAATTAAAATCAATAAAATTACTAATTACTGATTACGGCTGGAGGATAGGGATTTTATTGGGAATAGTTTGTTGACGATACCGATAATAAGCAGCACAAGCACCTTCAGAGGAAACCATTGGAGCCCCTAATGGATGTTCAGGAGTGCAACGAGTTGCAAAAACTGGACATTGATGGGGTTTTTTAATCCCTTGGAGAATTTCACCACTGATACAGTCTTGACAGGGAGAAGAAACGGGAATTAACTGTTGAGAATTAAACCGTTTTTGAGCATCAAAATTAATATATTTCTGTTTAATTCCTAACCCACTTTTAGGAATTTCACCCATCCCTCGCCATTCACGGGGGACAATTTCAAAGATTTCTTGAATAATTGTTTTAGCGGTTTCATTTCCTTCTCGACGCACGGAACGATTATATTGATTTTCTAATTGATATTCGCCCTTTTCAAGTTGTTGAATACATAAATAAATCCCTTGTAAAATATCAATCGGTTCAAACCCGGTTACAACAATAGGAATTTGATATTTTTTAACAATAGGTTCATATTCGGTATATCCCATGACGGTGCAAACATGACCCGCCGCTAAGAATCCTTGAACTTGACAATTGGGACTAGATAATATGGCTTCCATTGCGGGAGGAACGAGAACATGGGAGACTAAAAGGGAGAAATTATCAATCTTTTGTTGGTGGGCTTGATAGACTGCCATTGCAGTTATTGGGGCTGTTGTTTCAAAGCCAACGGCAAAGAAAATTACCTGTTTTGTGGGGTTTTGTTGGGCGATTTTTAAACAATCTAAGGGATTATAAATAATTCTAACATCTGCCCCGGTTGCTTTAACACTTAATAGGTCTTTTTCACTTCCAGGAACTCGTAACATATCCCCAAAGGAACACAGAATAATATTAGGAAGTTCTGCAAGAGCAATGGCTTGATCAATAATATTAATATCCGTGACACAAACGGGACAACCAGGGCCATGAATTAAGGTAATTTCTGAGGGTAATAACTCATCTATTCCATATTTAACAATAGAGTGGGTTTGTCCTCCACAAATTTCCATAATAGTCCAAGGTTTTGTAGTAATTGATGCGATCGCTTTTGCATAATCCTGAGCTAATTTTCCATCTCGATATTCATCAACAAATTTCATAATATTTTTGATAATAAATAGATGAATTATAATGATATTAACACTTATTCCCAGACAGAACCAGGGAACGAGAGCAAGAAATTCTGACACTTCTTGTTCCCTGTTCCCTATTGCCTATTGCCTTCTCAACACTAAACTAAACTATGATCGGGTTGATAGGATGTAATTGTCTTCATATATTGGGCGCGTTCGTAGGCAGATTCATCCTCACAATGGAGTTGCGACATAGAACCCTGCATTTGCTTAATAGACTCATATTCATGTTCTTCCATCCAGTGTTTCATTTCGTCTTCCATGACCTTAATATAATTAAAACCATGCCGTAATAAAGTCGAACACACTTGAGTAATTTTTGCTCCAGCCATTAACACTTTAATTGCATCATGACCCCGTTGAACGCCACTGGTACAGGCTAAATCGGTATTAATTCGACCATATAAAATAGCAATCCAACGCATGGGTAAACGCAGGTCATTGGGACTACTTAAAACTGAACCGGGTTCAACGATCAATTCTTCGGGGTTAATATCAGGTTGTAGGAAGCGATTAAATAAGACTAAACCATCAGCCCCAGCATCAGCAAATTGTTTCGCCATATTCGCCATATTACTGAAATAAGGACTCACTTTTAAGGCGACAGGAATGGTGACTTCCGCTTTAACTTCTCTGAGAGTATTCAGATAGTTTTGTTCGATTTGTTCTCCGGTTAAATGAAAATCCGTCGGAACATAATAAATGTTTAATTCAATTGCATCTGCTCCCGCTTGTTGCATCAGTTGAGCATATTCCACCCAACCGCCAGAAGAAAAGCCATTTAAACTGGCAATAATGGGGATATTTGTAGATTCTTTAGCCTGACGAATATGGTTTAAATACAGTTCCGGGCCAACGTGATATTCATCGGGTTCAGGAAAATAACTTAAGGCTTCTGCAAAACTATTAGTTCCGTATTCTAAATGATGGTGCAGTTCAAATTTTTCTCGCAGTAATTGTTCCTCAAATAAGGAATGTAAAACAATCGCAGCAGCCCCGGCATCTTCTAAGCGTTTAACATTATCAATATCTTCAGAAAGAGGTGCAGCCGCAGAAGGAACAATCGGAGTCCGTAAATTTAAGCCTAGATAAGTTGTTGTTAAATCCATTCTTTTTAATCCTCGGTTTGCAAATGGTATTAGGGGGCTAGAAACCGGGTTTCTTTTGTTAGTTAGAAACCCGGTTTCTGGTTTTTGCTCTTGTTTATACAGGTGTTGTTTCTGTGGGTTTTGCTTCCGATGGTGGGGTAGGTTTCGCCTCAGAATGCCCATTATGACCATTGGTTTCTAAGGAACGGGCGGCCATGTATTCATACAGTTTCCAACGGGTACTCACGTCCTGTTGAGCTTCTTTTAACAACCGTTTGGCATCAACAGGTTTGCTCTTGGTGAGCATTTTGAAACGGTTCTCCGAATACATAGAAGCTTCAATGGTTTTCTTCGGTGATTTAGAATCCAAAATCAACGGGTTTTTGCCTTCTTCTTTGAGATCGGGATTATACCGATACAGCAACCAACGGCCACTTTCAACCAATTCTTTTTGATGGGTCATGGCCGTTGTCATGTTAATCCCATGAGCAATACAGTGAGAATAGGCAATAATCAGCGATGGCCCATCGTAGGCTTCCGCTTCTAAGAAGGCTTTCAGGGTGTGTTCATCCCGTGCGCCCATGGCCACACTCGCCACATAAACGTTACCGTAGGTCATGGCAATTAACCCTAAGTCTTTCTTGGGTGACGCTTTCCCCCCAGCCGCAAATTTAGCAACGGCACCGCGTGGGGTCGCTTTCGAGGACTGACCGCCTGTGTTGGAATAAACTTCCGTATCCAAGACTAAAATATTGACGTTGCGGCCACTGGCGATGACATGATCTAAGCCACCATAGCCAATATCATAGGCCCAACCATCTCCCCCAATAATCCAAACGGATTTTTTGACTAAATAATCAGCCAGACTGATTAATTGTTGGGCATCGGGGGAGTGAGTTCCTTGCAATTTTTGTTTGAGTTCAGTCACCAGTTGCCGTTGTTCCCAAATATCCGCTTCTGATTTTTGTGAGTTATTGACAATTTGGCTAACTAAATTATCTCCGATATCACCGCCGATTTTTTGTAACAGTTCCAAGGCAAACCCGGTGTGTTTGTCAATGGACATACGGAAGCCTAAGCCAAATTCGGCGTTATCTTCAAATAAACTATTTGACCAAGCGGGGCCACGACCCTCGGCGTTTGTTGTCCAGGGTGTAGTAGGTAAGTTACCGCCATAAATGGAGGAACATCCGGTGGCGTTGGCCACGATCATCCGATCGCCAAATAACTGCGTCACTAACTTGATATAGGGGGTTTCGCCACAACCACCACAGGCCCCAGAGAACTCAAATAGGGGTTCTTGCCATTGTTGTTGACGAATCAGGTCTGGCCGTAATTTTAACCGATCGGGGTTGGGAATACCCAGGAAGAAATCCCAATTGGCCGCTTCTTGTTCCCGTAGCGGTAACTGAGGTTCCATGTTGATCGCTTTTTTCGAGGGCATGGACTTGTTCTTAGCCGGACAAACATCCACACAAACTCCGCATCCGGTACAGTCTTCGGGGGCAACTTGGATGGTGAATTTTTCACCTGCAAAGCCTTTATCTTTAACGTTGGTAAACTTAAAGCTGGCGGGGGCATTTTCTAAGGCGGCTTCATCGTAGGCTTTACCCCGAATTGTGGCATGGGGACAAACCATCACACATTTGCCACATTGCACACAGACATCCGCATCCCAAACGGGGATATCTTGGGCAACATTACGTTTTTCCCATTTGGAGGTTCCAGTGGGATAAGTACCATCACAGGGCAGTTTACTAACAGGTAAATCATCCCCCCGTCCGGCCATCATCATGCCTTCGACTTCTTTAACAAAGGTAGGGGCTGCCACAGGAACAGGTAAAGCCCGCCGAAGTAGAGACGTGCCATGGCGCGTCTCTACTTCATAAAGGTGTTCTAGGGTATCGTCAACGGCTTTTAAGTTTAACCGCACAATTTCTGCCCCTTTCTTGCCGTAGGTTTTTTCGATCGCTTTTTTAATTTGGGCGATCGCTTCTGCTCGCGGCAAGACTTTTGCTAAGGCAAAGAAACACACCTGCATAATGGTATTAATGCGGTTGCCCATCCCCGACTCACGGGCGACTTTGTTGGCATCAATCACATAGAATTTCAGATTTTTTCTAACAATGTCTTCTTGAATTTCTAAGGGCAGATATTCCCAAACTTCATCGGGGCCGTAGGGACTATTTAATAGAAAGGTTGTGCCTTCAGTTGCACATTGGAGAACGTCTAATCTTTCAATAAATGTCCATTGATGACAACCGATAAAATTCGCTTGACTAATTAAATAGATTGATCGGATCGGTTGGGGGCCAAAACGCAGGTGAGAGATGGTAACAGCCCCGGATTTTTTAGAGTCGTAAACAAAATACCCTTGAGCGTAATTATCGGTTTCTTCCCCAATAATTTTGATCGAGTTTTTATTCGCACCAACGGTGCCATCTGCACCCAACCCATAGAACATTGCCCGTACCACGTTATCGGGTTCTGTGGAAAAGTCGGGATCGTAGTCTAAAGAGGTATGGCTGACATCATCATTAATACCGATGGTAAAGTGATTTTTGGGTTTAGTTTGGGCTAAATTCTCAAAAATGCCTTTCACCATTGCCGGGTTAAATTCTTTGGAAGATAAGCCATAACGACCGCCCACTAAAGATTTAAGGTTTTTAATCTTAGCTTTGAGATCGTCGTTATCTCCTAACATCACTTCTTGAACAGCCGTCACCACATCTAAATAGAGAGGTTCGCCACTAGAACCAGGTTCTTTGGTTCGATCTAAAACGGCAATTGATTTTACAGTTTCCGGCAGTTCCGCAATTAATTGATCCCCAGTCCAAGGACGATATAACCGGACTTTTAACACCCCTAATTTTTCCCCTTGGGCGTTCAAATAATCGACGGTTTCATGGACGGTTTCACAACCTGATCCCATCAGAATAATCACTTCTTCTGCATCGGGTGCGCCGTGATATTCAAACAGTTTATAATTGCGTCCCGTCAGTTGCCCCAATTTATCCATTGCCCGTTGGACAATTTCGGGGGTTTTGTCATAAAACGGGTTAACGGTTTCTCGGCCTTGGAAATAAACATCGGGGTGTTGGGCCGTTCCTCGCAGGACAGGACGGTCAGGCGTTAAAGCTCGGTTGCGATGTTCATAAACGTATTTATCATCGATCATTTCTCGGATTTCACTATCCTCTAACAGTTCAATTTTTTGAACTTCGTGGGAAGTGCGGAACCCGTCGAAAAAGTGAATAAAGGGAACCCGTGACTCCAGGGTTGCAGCTTGAGCAATTAAGGCCATATCCTGGGCTTCTTGCACCGAGGCAGAACACAACAAGGCGAACCCCGTGGCCCTGGCAGCCATGACATCACTGTGATCCCCGAAAATCGATAACCCTTGGGCCGCTAAGGAACGGGCCGCCACTTGGATCACGGCAGAGGTTAACTCTCCCGCGATTTTGTAGAGGTTGGGGAGCATTAACATTAACCCTTGGGAGGCCGTGAAGGTGGTTGTCAAGGAACCTGCCTGTAACGCCCCATGTACAGCCCCGGCTGCACCGCCTTCGCTTTGCATTTCCACAACGGCCGGAACCGTTCCCCAGAGGTTTTTATCCCCAACGGAGGCCCAAGCATCGGCCCATTCTCCCATCGGGGAAGAAGGGGTGATCGGATAAATGGCAATTACTTCACTCAAACAATAAGCAACACGGGCAACGGCTTCGTTACCATCCAGGGTTGCATAATTTTTTGTATTCATTCCTAAAATTCCTCTAGCAATAAAACTTTGATGCGATCGTCCGCCTGAATACAGAATTATTTTGGTAATTCCTCTGCCTGAATTGATTCTTCTGATCTTTACTTTGGATTTCCAACCCTTGTAATTCTGTAGTTAAACGGACAGAATTCTCCTTAAGAATTACTTCAGATTTCTCTTGATTACCCCTGTCCTTGTTTAATTGGGAATTTCCCAGAGTCCCCTGTCCGTCGAGATTAAAATTTCCTTAAATTTCGATTAAGGATTGTTGAGGTCTGCCCTCCCTAAGTTCCTAGTTTAGATCATCTAATAGAAAAGGGAGAAATTAGATCGAGGCTTAACGTTTTTTAACTTATTGTCACCATTTGTTGTAAGTCTGTTAAGGTTTGTTGTGCAGCTTGTTCATCAACAATACTCAGGGCAAAACCGACATGAACAATTACATAGTCACCAACCCGAACCTCTGGAACATAAGCCAAGTTGACTTCCTTGACCATCCCGCCGAAGCTGACTTTGCCGATTTTTTGTAAGGGTTCCTCACCGGAAATACTCAGCAATTTACCTGGAATCGCTAAACACATCGCTTTACCTAAAATGTTACGTTTTTTGACGGAGGGATGAGAGATTGATCGCTAATCCAGACCCTTTGTTCAGCCTGGGATTGTCCCACCATTTCAGTCCGATCAATGCCCCTATCCCTTATTAACCCAGGTTGATTAATTCTTTTTTTTATTTTAAGACTTTTTTCCAGAAGTTAGAAGTAGACTTACAATTTAGAAGAGAAGTAGGAGATCCATAGAGGATCGTCGAGATAAACAACAACAGAGTTGTTTATACAATGCTCAACAAAGTCTACAATCCCTAAGTCCACAAACATTATTCAATTTGGGATCATTTTGCTGAACTGAAGCCAACTTTTCTAAAGGTATCCTTGATTAGAAACCAGCAACAATCCACATCATTAGTAGAGAACTGAACTATGCAATCTTCTACGGTAACTGCTGCAAAACCCGATAAGCCCAAGGCTGAAGCCACAAAAGGAGGTGATAAGCGGTTTAAAGTCCTCGATATGACCATGAAGCGTAACCAATATCGTCAGGACGCTTTAATTGAAGTGCTGCACAAAGCTCAAGAATCCTTTGGCTTTCTGGAAGAAGACGTTTTAATCTATGTCGCCCGCCATTTGAAACTCCCCCTCAGTTATGTCTATGGGGTCGCCACCTTCTATCATTTGTTTTCCCTCAAACCCAATGGTGTCCATACCTGTGTGGTATGTTTGGGAACCGCTTGTTACGTCAAAGGCGGTGGCGATGTGTTAACGGCCTTAGAAGCCAAAACCGGAATTAAAGCCGGAGAAACCACCGCCGATGGTCAAATTTCGATTATGACCGCCCGGTGTATTGGTGCCTGTGGTATTGCTCCGGCCGTTGTCTTCGATGGCAAAGTCGCCCCACAACTTTCGCCAGAAATGGCTTGCGATCGCATCGCCGAATGGGAGGCTGTTGACGGTTGACCGTTGACTGTTGACTGTTAGCCCAAACCTGACTTCTGAGAGGAAAACAAAAATTATGGAATATAGCGAATTATTAGAACTAGCTGAAAAAGAACAAAAAACCCAAAAACCGATCCGGGTTCACTGTTGTACCTCAACCGGATGTGTCGCCTCAAATTCGGTGGCGGTGAAAGAGCAAATGGATGCGGCGGTGAAAACGGCCGGACTAGAGGAGCAAGTGCAAGTGGTCGGGGTCGGTTGTATGGGGTTTTGTGGCCGGGGGCCGATCGTAGAAGTCGAACCCACCGGACTGCAATATGAAAAAGTCACCCCCGAAGAAGCCCCGTCTATTATTGAAGCCCTGAATGGGGGAGAGGCTAAACCCGTGCAAGGCGATCGCCACCATCCCTTTTTCAGCCGTCAACTGTTAATTGTTCGAGAAAATAGTGGCAAAATTGACCCCGAACAAATTGGCGAATATATTGCCGTTGGGGGTTATCAAGCCTTGCATCATGCCATTTATGAGATGAGTCAGGCGGAGGTGATCGCCGAAATTACCAAATCCGGCCTGCGAGGACGAGGAGGTGCCGGATATCCCACTGGGTTGAAATGGGCCACCGTTGCTAAAATGCCCCCCGGACAAAAATATGTCATCTGTAACGCCGATGAAGGTGATCCCGGCGCTTTTATGGATCGCAGTGTCTTGGAAAGTGATCCCCATCGCATCTTAGAAGGAATGGCGATCGCCGGCTACGCTGTCGGTGCGACCCAGGGTTATATTTATGTGCGGGCCGAATATCCCCTCGCCATTACCCGTCTGCAAAAAGCCATTCAACAGGCCAAACGTCTAGGGATTTTAGGCAGTCAAATTTTTGGGTCTGGCATTGATTTCCGCATTGATATCCGGGTTGGGGCGGGCGCCTTTGTTTGTGGGGAAGAAACGGCTCTGATTGCTTCCATTGATGGTGGACGCGGCACCCCTCGCCCCCGTCCACCCTATCCGGCGGTTTCTGGGTTATGGGGTTCTCCCACCTTAATTAATAACGTCGAAACCCTGGCCAATATTGCCCCAATTATTAAAAAAGGTAGCGACTGGTTCGCCAGTATTGGCACAGAAAAAAGCAAAGGCACGAAAATTTTCTCCCTCACGGGCAAAATTCGCAATACGGGTTTAATTGAAGTCCCGATGGGGATTAATTTGCGGGAAATTGTCGAAGACATGGGGGGAGGCATTGCTAGTGGTGGCAAAGTTAAGGCCGTTCAAACCGGGGGGCCATCGGGCGGTTGTATTCCCGCAGAATGTTTAGATACTCCGGTGGATTACGAATCCTTGGCCCAATTAGGATCTATGATGGGGTCAGGAGGCATGGTGGTGATGGACGAAGACACCAGCATGGTGCAAGTTGCCCAATTCTATATGGAATTCTGTCGAGGGGAAACCTGCGGAAAATGTATTCCCTGCCGCACGGGAACCGTTCAACTCTATCAAATGTTAACGAAAATTCTCAATAAACAGGCAACGACGGCAGATATTGAAAACATGAAACGTCTGTCTGAAATGGTTAAAGCCACGAGTTTATGCGGACTTGGACAAACAGCCCCTAACCCGGTATTGAGTACGTTGCGTTATTTCCCAGAGGAATATATGGCTTTATTACAACCAGAAGAAAGCGGACGAGTTTCTGGGTCTTAAAATCCCTGAAAACGGGACGGTTTCTATTTGCAATCAGTGACTATTTATGGTGATCAGCAGGGAAAAAATTCACCCGTTGCAGAGAATACTTTAAACGAGGGTAAGTCAACAATGTTTTGCGAACAATGCGAACAAACAGCGAGTGGAAATGGGTGTCATCAATGGGGTGCCTGTGGTAAAAGTCCTGAAGTGAATGCAGTCCAAGACTTATTAATGTATTGCTTACGCAGTATTGCCCCCATTGCTTTAAAAGCTTATGAGTTAGGAATTCCGACCCGAGAAATTGATCACTTTACCTGTGAAGCGATATTTTCTACGATGACGAATGTTAACTTCAGTACGAAGCGATTTTCTGATTCTGCCAAACAAGCATTACAACTGCGAGAAACCTTAAAAAAAGCCATTGAAAATCATAGTAGAGACGTTGCATGCAACGTCTCTACTCAATGGCCAGAAATTTGTAATTATCAGCCAGATTTTGAGGAAAGTTTAACGGAACAAGGACAAAACTTTGCCTTAGATTTAATTCAAAAAGCCAATGGGAATATTGATATTTATTCCCTGCAATTAACCACGATTTATGGTATTAAAGGATTAGCCTCTTACGCCTTCCACGCTTACGAACTGGGTCAAGAAGATGAAAAAATTTATCAGTTTATTTATGAAGCCTTAGTTGCTTTAGATCGGCAGGATTTAGACTTAAATGCCTGGGTGAGTTTAGCGTTGAAAGTCGGAGAAATGAACCTGCGGGCGATGGAATTATTAGATGCCGGACATACCGGACATTATGGACATCCAATTCCAACAATAGTTCCCTTAAATCATCGTCAAGGTAAGGCAATTTTAGTCTCTGGTCATGATATTAAACAGTTAGAAGCTCTGTTACAACAAACGGCAGAAACGGGGATTACGGTTTATACTCACGGAGAACTTTTACCTGCTCATGGATATCCGATTTTAAAACAAAAATATCCCCATTTGTACGGACATTTTGGCACAGCATGGCAGAATCAAACAAAAGATTTTGCTAAGTTTCCAGGGGCTATTGTGGTGACAACCAACTGTTTAATGCCCCCCCATGAAACTTATGATCAAAAACTGTTTACCGTTGGGCCTGTGGGCTATCCAGGGTTAGGCTATTTACCCTCCGATGAAAATGGTATTCCTGACTTTACTCCCGTGATTCAAAAAGCACTTAAACTCCCTGGATTTTGGGATGATGAAACCCCCCGTGAAGTCAAAACAGGTTTTGCTCATAATGCCGTTTTAAGTGTGGCTGATCATGTCATTGAAGCGGTTAAAGCCGGGAAAATTCGTCACTTCTTTTTAGTCGGAGGTTGTGATGGGGCAAAACCAGGACGGAGTTACTATACAGAATTTGTGGAAAAAGTGCCACAAGATTGTGTTGTCCTGACATTAGCTTGCGGAAAATTCCGCTTTTTTGATCAACAATTAGGGGAGATTGGTAACATTCCTCGGTTGATGGATGTGGGACAATGTAACGATGCCTATTCTGCCATCCAAATTGCGTTAGGGTTAGCCAAAGCTTTTGATATTGGTGTCAATGAATTACCCCTGTCGATGATTTTGTCATGGTATGAACAAAAAGCCGTTGCGGTGTTATTAACTCTGTTATATTTGGGTATTCAAGACATCCGTTTGGGCCCGACATTACCCGCCTTTATTTCCCCGAATGTCTTCAAATTACTGTCAGAAACCTATCATCTGAAAGCGATTTCTACCCCCGATGAAGACTTAGCTGCTTGTTTAGCATAGGGTTAATTTCATGGGTGTCAAAGATGGCTGAAAAAATCTGATTACAGCCGAGATCAGATCCCCCTAAATCCCCCTTAAAAAGGGGGACTTTGAAATCCAGTTCATCCCTTAAAAAGGGGGACTTTGAAATCCAGTTCCCCCCTTATTAAGGGGGGTTAGGGGGGATCAAACCCTTAAGTTGACACAAATCAAGTCCTAAAAATTTGTTCAAAACTATTAGGAAAAATCTGCTATAATGAAACTAGATACCTCTTAACATTAAAGGATTAAATTTGATATTTAAACCTCATAGGAGATGAAAGAATTATGTCCGTAAAAACCCTAAAAATTGATGGCATTGATGTTGCTGTAGAACAAGGAACATCGATTCTCAAAGCCGCCGAAGAAGCCGGGGTAAGAATTCCAAAATTATGTCATTTAGAAGGCGTTTCTGATGTTGGAGCTTGTCGGTTATGCCTAGTAGAAATTAAAGGGATTAATCGTTTATTACCTGCTTGTGTAACAGAAGTTGCAGAAGGCATGGAAATCGCCACCACTAGCCCCCAACTGCAAGAATATCGACGCATGACCGTGGAGTTATTATTTGCAGAAGGAAATCATGTTTGCGCCGTTTGTGTTGCCAATGGCAACTGTGAATTACAGGACGTTGCTATTGAAGTTGGCATGGATCATAGCCGTTTCCCCTATCGGTTTCCTGAACGAGAAGTAGACATTTCTCACCCTAAATTTGGCATCGATCATAACCGTTGTATTCTGTGTACTCGGTGCGTGAGAGTTTGTGCTGAAATTGAAGGGGCTCACGTCTGGGATGTCGGCTATCGGGGAGCAGCAGCTAAAATTATTAGTGGCTTAAATCAACCTTGGGGTGAAGTCGATGCTTGCACATCCTGTGGCAAATGTGTTGATGCTTGCCCGACGGGTTCAATCTTTAAAAAAGGAACAACAACTGCTGAAATGCAACGCGATCGTGAAAAACTTGAATTCTTAGCAGATGCAAGAGGGAAACATCAATGGACAAGATAAAATTTGCCACCGTTTGGTTAGCCGGGTGTTCCGGTTGCCATATGTCGTTTTTAGACTTAGATGAATGGCTATTTGATCTCGCGGAAAAAGTCGATGTTGTTTTTAGTCCCGTCGGTTGTGACTTAAAAGACTATCCTGAAAACGTCGATGTTTGTTTAGTTGAAGGAGCCGTTGCTAACGAAGAAAATTTAGAGTTATTACATCAAGTCAGAAAACGGACTAAACTCTTAATTTCTTTCGGAGATTGTGCCGTAACTGCTAACGTTCCTGCCATGAGAAATATGTTAGGAAGTACGGAACCTGTGTTAAAACGCTGTTATTTAGAACTCAGTGATATCGGGGCTCAATTGCCTAAAGAACCCGGTATTGTTCCTGAACTCTTAGAGCGCGTTCGTCCCATTCATGAATTAGTTAATGTTGACATCTTTTTACCCGGATGTCCTCCGTCTGCGGATAGAATTAAAGCGGCAATTGCCCCCTTATTAGAAGGGAAAAAACCCGTAATGGAAGGGCGAGAAATGATCAAATTCGGCTAGTCCCTATTAACGTTAGGGCGAGGAAACCTAGAAGTGGGGGGCGGGAAAACCCCGCCCCTACGATACAAATTACAGAGGTTAAAGATATGTCTAAAACAGTTGTTATTGATCCCGTAACTCGCATTGAAGGTCATGCTAAAATATCCGTTTATTTAGATGATGCCGGAGAAGTCGAAAATGCTCGGTTTCACGTTGTAGAATTTCGCGGTTTTGAGAAATTTTGCGAAGGCAGACCGATGTTTGAAATGGCAGGAATTACCGCCCGAATTTGCGGAATTTGCCCCGTCAGTCACCTCCTAGCTTCTGCCAAAACAGGCGATAAAATCCTCGCCGTGCAAGTGCCTCCGGCGGGTGAAAAACTGCGGCGGATGATGAATTTAGCCCAATTAACTCAATCTCATGCTTTAAGCTTTTTCCACCTCAGTAGTCCTGATTTTCTATTAGGTTGGGATAGTGATCCTGCTAAACGCAATGTTTTTGGTTTAATGGCGGCTGACCCCGATTTAGCACGGGCCGGAATTCGCTTGCGTCAGTTCGGACAAACAATCATTGAAATATTAGGAGCGAAAAAAATTCATGCGGCTTGGGCTGTTCCGGGTGGTGTGCGTTCTCCCCTTTCCGATGAAGGGCGAAATTGGATTATTGAACGCTTACCCGAAGCGCGACAAACCACCGAATTAGCGATTAGTATCTTTAAACGATTATTAGATACTGAATTAAAAACAGAAATCGATGTTTTTGGTAAATTCCCTTCATTATTTATGGGGTTAGTTGCCCCCGATGGCACTTGGGAACACTACGGCGGACACCTGAGATTTATTGATAGTAATGGGGAAATTGTTGCCGATGGTTTAAGCGAAGATCACTATCAAGACTTCCTCGGAGAAGCCGTTGAAAATTGGTCTTATCTCAAGTTTCCCTATTACAAACCTCTGGGATATCCTAATGGCATTTATCGGGTTGGGCCCTTAGCAAGATTGAACGTTTGTGATTGTATTGGCACCGAAGATGCAGACCGAGAATTAATTGAATTTCGTCATCGTGCTGGGGGACGAGTTGCCACTTCTTCCTTCTTCTATCATTATGCGCGACTGGTGGAAATTCTCGCCTGTATTGAAGCCATTGAACAGTTAGTTGATGACCCTGATATTATCTCAAAACGGGTGCGTTCAGAAGCGGGTATTAACTGTTTAGAAGGAGTGGGAGTTAGTGAAGCACCACGCGGCACTTTATTCCATCATTATCAAGTAGATGAAAACGGCTTAATTAAGAAAGTTAACTTAATTATTGCCACCGGACAAAACAATTTAGCCATGAATAAAACCGTGACTCAAATTGCCCAACATTATATTCATGGAAATGATATTCCTGAAGGAATGTTAAACCGAGTGGAAGCCGGAATTCGTGCTTATGATCCTTGTTTAAGTTGTTCCACTCACGCTGTTGGACAAATGCCCTTACACATTCAATTAATTCAAAAAGATGGAACAGTAATTCAGGAGAAATACCGCCATTAACCCATCCCATTCCTCGTTCCCTGGTTCTACCAGGGAATGAAAAACGGAGGCTCTGCCTCCCTGATTAAATAATATTTAATGCCTTGATTCCAAGAAGCAAAATAATGCCTAATAAAAACTTATATTGTAGAATATTGTTAATAGGGGAATAGGGGAAAAATATGATATTAATTATAGGATATGGCAACCCCATTCGGGGGGATGATGGTATTGGTCAAGCGGTAATTGTAGAAGTTGAACAATGGAATTTAGCGAATGTGCGATTGCAATCTCTTCACCAACTCACCCCGGAAATTGCAGCAGAAATGGCTGAAGTTGATAGCGTTATTTTTGTGGATGCTTGTTTAGAAGGAGAGACCGTTAATATTACTTCCCTGGAACCTTTACCCTCAGATTTATTTAATTGGGGACATTCTTTAAACCCGCGATCACTGTTATCTTTAACTCAATTTCTCTATCAAAAAGCCCCTCCAGCCTTGTTAATTGCCATCCCCGGAGAAAATTTTGAATTGAGTGAAACCCTTTCCGAAAAAGCTCAAAAAGGCATTCAAGAGGCTTTAGAAATTATTAAAAATCTCATCAATAAAACCTCAAATCAATTATAATTAAAATCAGGTGACTACAAATAATTATGCACGAAGTTAGTATTATGGAACAAACCCTAGAAATAGCATTAAATCATGCCAAACAACAAGGAGCAAATCAAATTCATCGAATTAAAATGAAAGTAGGGGAATTATCGGGAGTCATCCCAGAAGCGTTAGAATTTGCCTTTGATGTCGTGACAAAAGGAACCATAGCAGAAACCGCTATTTTTGAAATCGATTCAATTCCAGTTCGCTGTTATTGTCATCATTGTAACGTCGAATTTCAACCCGATGACTTTATTTATGAATGTCCCCATTGTCATCAATATAGCCTTGATATTCTTCAGGGTAAAGAATTAGAATTAACATCTTTAGAGGTTTCTTAATTATGTGTACAAATTGCGGTTGTGCTGTTACCCCAGGAACTATTGAAATCCATAGTCATGATGATCACGACCATACCCATGATCATGAACATCTTCATCATGAACATTCTCATCAAACCTTAACGGTTCATGAAGCTATTTTATCAAAAAATGAACGATTAGCGGAACGAAATCGAGGCTTTTTTTGGGGAAAAGGACTCTTTGTTTTAAATGTATTATCCTCTCCAGGTTCAGGGAAAACAGCCTTTATTGAACGTACTTTAACCGATATTAATTCTCGGCTTCCGGGGGCGGTTATTGTTGGAGATTTAGCGACGGATAATGATGCTCAACGCTTAAGACGTTCAGGGGCACAAGTGGTTCAAATTACCACCGGAACAGTTTGTCATTTGGAAGCGGATATGGTAGCTAAAGCCCTCCCTGAAATTAACTTAGATCAGGTAAAATTATTAATTATTGAAAATGTCGGTAATTTAGTTTGTCCGGCGGCTTATGATTTAGGAGAAAATAAACGAATTGCGTTACTTTCTGTTACTGAAGGAGAAGATAAACCGTTAAAATATCCCACCTTATTTAAAACGGCTGATGTTGTGATTATTAATAAAATGGATATTGCGGAGGCTGTTGGTTTTGACCGAGAATTAGCCTTAACTAATATTAAAAAAATGGTTCCCCAAGCTCAAATTTTTGAAGTGTCTGCAAAAACAGGTCAAGGGATGAATGAATGGTATCAATTTTTAGAACAACAGATTTTAGAAATGGCTCCTATTTAATAATTTATGCCAATTTTCCCCTAACCAAGCAATTGTATTAGCTAGGTGTGGCTGAAGTTTGGCATTTACAGCAGCAAACCCTTCGGCTTTTTGGGCATAATTCAAAGCTCGTTCTAATGCCATGCCCACCTCGTTTTTATCGGGCTTTGGCTTCTTTAACTCCTCTTGAGCATCTTCAAAAGCATTCTCAATTTTTCGACGGTCTGAGGTTTCTAATTTTGTCAATATCTCCTGTAAAGCATTGAGTTCTGTTTCTATATTGATGCTTGTAGATGCGGGTAAATTAACTTGTTGAACATTGATGTTTGCCGTGTTGCTGTCTCCTGTTTGAATGGGGCCACTAAAATCACGCCCAATAGAACCAATAGAAACGGAGCGGTTTGAGGAATTTTTATTATTAACTATACCATTATCTTTGTCAGATTTGAGTGAATTTGTCGGTTTTTTGGTCTGATCACGTCGTCGCCGATTTTTAATCTTTGGGGTTAAATACTCTGGAATTCCCTGCAAATCAATGGAGGTACACCCCATTTCAAAACAATCTTGATAATTTCTTCCTGCCATCAAACCCGTATAAAATCCCACACTAAATTTAATCGCCGCCGCATCTCCAATGGCTTGATTCATGCCCACGACGCAATCAATATGTTGATGAATGGCGGTGGCTTGTTCCTCACTATAGCAGGCGTTGAGTAAGACACATTCAACTTGTTCTTGAAACAAATCAAACAGCTTTGCTAAGGCTTGGGTACTGACCAGTTGGGACTGTCCAGAATGATTTTCTAAGATTAATCCATCCGTACCTGAACCATGTCCCGAAAAGTGAACAATAGTGGGTTGATGGTGAGACAGGAAGCGGGTTAAATCATCGACTTGTACCGCAGATTCAGTGATGATTTGAAATTCGTCTCGATGGGGAGAAAGTTGCAGTGTATTTTTGATTTCCCGCAGTTCTTCATCAAGGCGTAGATGAGTTGTGTTTTTGGGGTTGGCGGAGAGGATAAGGATTTTTTTCATGTTTTTTTTATGGGTTTTTTATATATATTCTAGGAAAAACAGGTGTTTTCTTGCTACTTTTTTTGTAAAAATCCTCAACTTAACTCTTTGATTTCGTTGGGGTGGATTCAATCTTAGGAATGAAAAACCAATAAGGTGACTAATTGGGCAATAGTTTACGGTAGATCAAGGTTTCTGGGGTTTAATTGTGCAAGTTATTTATTTTTCATTCCTTAGGAACATCATCGCAGAGGTGCTTGTCGCTCTTACTGACTTGAGGATTATTCTCTAAATAATCGCGTACCCAATTACAACCTTTACTAAGTAGATAGTCTAAATTCAAATTCCACATAGTTACTTCCATTTGCTTTCCGACGATTAGCATCTTGCCATCTCGACTAAAATTTATACCAGAAACGCTAGGACTATTAGTTTTAAAAGTTTTAATCTCTATACCATCAATGCTCCAAAATTTAATCGTACCATCATCTTCGTTTGAACCATTACCGCTAGCAGAGGCAAAAATCTTACCGTCTGGTCTGAAAGTTAAACTCTTAACAGCAGAATTGTGACCTTGAAGAGTTTGAAGCTTTGTTCCATTGATTCCCCAAATTATAATATTTCCGTTCTTATTTCCTGCTACTAAAGTTTGGCTATCTGGGCTAAAGCTCAAACTGGTAATAGGATAAGAGCTTCCTATCAAAGCTGACAATTCTTTACCGTTGGAGTTCCAAAGTTTTACAGTATTGTTACTACTAGCAGAAGCAATAATCTTACCATTTTTGCTGTAGCTAACTATCTTGCTACCTCCTTGAAGAGTTTTGATTTCTGTGCCATCAAGATGCAAAAGTTTTATAGTGCCATCTTCTCTTCCAATTGCAATAGTTTTGCTATCCGAACTAAAGCTAACTCTGCCAAAATCATTCCTCTTACCTCTAGGCAATTTTTCTGTGATAAGAATCTTTGATTCTCCACTATTAATATTCCAAAGTTGAACAATACTGCGAAAGCTGGAAACTAAATACTTACCGTCAGGGCTGAAAGTTATTTTGCTAAAACCAGAGACTTTGTGAAAAGTTTTTTTAGCAGGAGTACCATCCAGATTCCAAAATTTGATGGAGTCATCAGCAGTAACAGTAGCAATGGTTTGACCATCTGGGCTAAGACTAATATCTCCTAAACTTCCATTACTGGGTCTAAAGCTTGGTGGCTTTATACCCTCAAGATTCCAGAGTTTAATTGTTTTGTCGTCACTAACAGAAAGTAGCATCTTTTTATTTGGGCTAAAGCTTGCATTCCACACGGGAGCACTATGACCATTCCAAGATTCGACTTGCCATTCGTTATTGAATAAATGCCAGAATTTGATGCTGCCATCCCAATTAGTAGAAACGAGTCCTTCAGAACTATGAATTACACTTATAACACCCAAATCCTCGAAAAAAGTCGGCTTTTGATCTTTGATACTCCAAAGTTTCACTCTACTTAGAAGTTCAGTAACAGCAAGTTCCCTACTGTTTGAGTTGAAATCTACGCTGCATACTGTCCAATCGTTTTTTAAGGGTGTAGATGTTTTAGTGTTTAAATTCCGAAGAATGACATTTTCTTGACCGGCAGAGGCAAGAATATTGTTATCGGGACTAAAAATAGGAATACTCATAGGCAGGAAGTTATCATAATTCTGAAAAGTGTCAAGTTCTTCACCCTTTTGATTCCAAATGGTAACTTTCCCAAGATGACTAACAGCAGCAATCAGTTTGCCATCATTACTTATGCTTGTTAATACAACGTCCTTTCCTTTGCCTGGAAAACTTTTGAGTTCTTTACCATTAAAGTCCCAAAGTTTAATGTTATCACCATCGCTAGCAACAATAGTATTACTACTAGAGCTAAAGCTGACACTATTGGCTGGGCAGTCTAAACTAATAGGCTGATTGTTAATATTACCTGATTTTTTTTGATTAATAGTCTTTATTTCTGCGCCATTGAAATTCCAAATTTTAATAGCACCATCAAAATTTGTCGCAGCAATTTTTGTACCATCTGCGGAGAAGGCAGCACGAATAAATGGCTGGTTATAACCTTCAAAACGATTGCGCTCTCTCACGCCATAAACTGCCTGTAGTAAAGCTCCTACAACTTGCATCTCCGTATCAGCTTTGATGCCAAATTCTCCTTTCATTTGTTTCCCAGATCTGATACTTTCTAAAAGTGCATCAAACTTTTTATTGGAAGTAAATAGGGCTTCTGAAGACTGAGTGTGAACTATAAGTTGGTCATTTTTTTCAGAAATGACAGAATGCCACCGCTCTATTCCAGCTACAAGTGCAAGAACGGAAGCAACTACAGAGAAGCTAGTAAACGTAATGATAGTTCGGTGGCGTTGGCGATCGCGCTCTTGGATACTCTGCTCGATAAAATTTTTCTCATCAATTAAATCTTCTGGGCGTTCCTTCAGTTTTTCTTGTGCTTCTGCTAAGGCTGCACCTCGCAACAATGAATCTGAATCTCGATTCGTTGCTTCCCATTGTCCCTTTGCAGCCCGCAGTCGCTCTTGCCAAGCTCTAAAAACGCGGTCTGTATTCATCCATTCTCGCAGTTCTCCCCAATTGCGAATTAGAGCTTCATGGACTATCTCTACTGTTTCTTGGCTGGCAGCATTGCGACTTGTCACCACCAACCGAGCATCAGCCAATTGTTTGACTAAAGACCAGCTTTGTTCTCCCAATTCCGCTTTCATCGCTATGCGTCTGGTATCCTCTACCCCCTCCCCCGGACGCACCAATTGAATAAAAATCCGCCGGACTTTTTCCTTCTCCTCATCTGTCAACTGGCTATATTTCTGATCAGCATGGCGAGCTAATGCACCTTCAACTTGACCAATTTCTTCATAGATTTGGTGAGTTAATTGTTTACCTGTACGCTTATTCCACAATTCTGTTAATGCAAATTCTAGTAACGGTAAATTTCCGGGTTGGTCTTCTACATCATCTAAAATTCGTTTTACCAGTCCATCTTGAAAGGTTATTCCCAACTTTTCCGCAGGTTTAACAATTACCTGGGAAAGTTCCTCACGGTTCATCGACCTAATTTTGATATCAGCATTTCGCAACACTTCCCCAAATTTAGGATAGGAAAGGGCATTTCCCAAGAAATCAGCCCGCATGGTTGCCACCAATACATTAGTATTGTCAGGGGAAGATTGAAAGTAAGCTAATAAGGTATCTAGGAAATGATGGCGAACTTTCTGATCGGGACACAAGGTATAAAGTTCTTCAAATTGATCGGCAATTAACAACACCCGCTCTTGAGGATAGTTGTGTTGAATTTCAGTTAAAATATAAGATAGAGGATAAACTTCGTTACGCAGAGATTCTGCAATCTTGCGAGTTTCTTTTAATTTGTCATCGCCAAATAGATGAGGCAGGAACAAAGGAACCAGTGCCAAAGCCAGAGCATGGAATGGATCATCCCCTTCACCGGGTCGAAAATGGGTAAACTTCCAGTGTCCGACTTGTTGCAATTTAGGCACTAATCCCGCTAACACCACCGAAGATTTCCCACTTCCCGACGCACCCAACACGGGTATAAATTTACGGGTTTGAGTTGCGGCAAAAAGTTCTTCTACAAATACCTCCCGTCCAAAGAAAAACGCCGCATCATCTGGCCCAAAGTGAAACAAACCGCGATAAGGACAGGGTAGATTTTCATCAGCCGTATCCGTAGATTCAACAGGTACTCCTGTAGTATTTTTACGGTAATAGTAATTCGTGATAGTAATTGTAGCAGTATTGCGATCGCCAGTAATAATAGGACTGACGCCACCATCCATCCCCCCAATTTCTACACTGCGGTCTTCCTCCGGCATCCCATTTTCTCTTGTTTTACTATTTTTCTATTTTACACCTAATATGAAATCCTGAATATACTACAGATGATCCCTCAATCCCACGTAGAGACGCGCCATGGCACGTCTCTACACGATACTGTCATTATGGGAGTAATTATTTTTAAAGATTCGGTTAGTTTTGGGCGGTTATTTTTCTTGGGTTTGTTAGTGATTTCTTTAATCGGCTTAAAAGCCACTTCCTCCTAATTTAACTCATCTTTTATTACTCTTTTTCTTCATCATCAACATAAATTTTACCATTCGGCATTGTTGCTCCTTTTAACTGGGCATCCCGTAGATTTGCTCCCTCTAAATCTGCCCCTTTTAAGTTAGCTCCGCGTAAATTTGCCCCTTGTAAATAGGCATTTTGCAGGTTAGCTTTACTCAAATTTGCTCCTCGTAAATCCGCGCCTGCTAAATTAGCTTCTTGTAAATTAGCTCGTTCTAAATACGCTCCTAATAAATTAGCTCGTTCTAATTTTGCCCCTTTTAAATTAGCTTTTTGTAAATCCGTATCTTCTAAACTTGCTCCTTCTAACACCGCATCAATCAATTGAGCGTTATTCAAGTTTGCTTGATTCAGTTTAGCATAACCTAACTTGGCATTTTCTAAATTAGCATTTTCTAAATTCGCTTTCTCTAATTGAGCTAACCATAACACAGCGTCAGATAAGTTAGCGTTTTTTAAATCAGCCTGATTTAAAATAGCATTTCCTAAATTAGCGTGGGTTAAATTGGCTTCCGTGAGAACCGCATTTTTTAAATTGGCTTCTGCTAAATTAGCGGATTCTAAATTAGCACCATTGAGATTAGCATTTTCTAATTTAGCTTTTTTAAGATTAGCTGAAGTTAAATTAGCCATCAAAAAATTAGCGGATTCTAAATTAGCAGATTCTAAATTAGCTTTGCGTAAATCAGCTTGTCTGAATGTGGCATTATTCAGTTGAGCATTTTTTAAATTAGCTTGCCATAAATTCGCCTGTTGAAAATCAGTATTATTCAGTTTTGCACCGATTAAATTAGCATATCCTAAATTAGCACTTGCTAGTTGACTATCGCGTAAATCTGCCCCGGCTAAAGTTGCACCGCGTAAATCAGCTAACTCCAAATTAGCATCATTCAAATCAGCATTTTCTAAGTTTGCTTTCCACAAATACGCTTCTCTTAAATTGGCTTTTTTCAAATTAGCTCTACTTAAATTACATTCAGGACATTTCCGTGTTTTTAACAGAGTTTCTTGCGGGTTTTTGGGTTGTTTTTTTGCCGATGATGTTGTTAAATTAGAAGTTTCTGTCTTCAACCGTTGACTGAGACGACTATTTTCGACCCAAACCCAAATTGCTATTAATGTACTCAAAACCGCCACACTTGCCAAAATCATATTAACAACGGCTTTTCTCGGTTTAGGGGTTGAAGCCTGTGATTCTGTTGCTAAATCCGGTGATTTTAACCCTGGTAAGGCTTTTTTCTGCTCAAAGCGTTCTTTGGAGTTTGGTTCTAGCATTTTTTCTAATGATTCTACCCTTTCAGGTTTGATAGATGACAATTATGTTTTAACTTTCATACCATGATTTTCTACCGATGAGGAGGGGTCTGTCTACAAACTGAGATGAATTTTTCTATAATTTTACCCTAAATTAATAGAATTTGTGCGATCGGTTGCTAATATCGCTATAATAAAATTGTTCTGAGTCTGATTTATGATACAAGGTTCTTTTGATTTCAATTCTCAACAATATCGCCTACAACTGACGATTCAAGGAACAGTCCAAGGCGTGGGGTTTCGTCCGTTTATTTATCGTCTCGCAACGGAGTTAAACTTAACCGGATGGGTTAATAACTCTGTTCAAGGTGTCTGTATTCAAGTTGAAGGTTTGCGGGAAAATTTAGAACAGTTTCAAGCTCGTATTTTAGAAGAAAAACCTCCTCAATCTGAAATCCAAAGTTTAAACGCGGTTTGGTTGCCAATTGTCGGTTATTCTGAATTTGAAATTCACGTTTCTGAACCCACAAATCACCGAGAAAAATCTGCTATTGTTTTACCAGATTTGTCAACCTGTTCTGACTGTTTACAAGATATTTTAGACCCTCAAAATCGCCGTTATCAATACCCCTTTACAAACTGTACAAACTGTGGGCCGCGTTATTCGATTATTCGAGATTTACCCTATGATCGAAATTACACCACAATGGCAACTTTTACCATGTGTTCTGATTGTCAAACCGAATATAATAATCCTTTAAATCGTCGGTTTCATGCTCAACCGAATGCTTGTCCTGTTTGTGGGCCGGAATTAGAATTATGGGATAAAAACGGGAATGTAATTGCAAGTTTTCATCAAGCACTAAGACAAGCGGCGGATATTGTTCGTTCAGGTCAAATATTAGCATTAAAAGGGTTAGGAGGATTTCATTTAATGGTTGACGCTAGAAATGAAACCGCCGTCCAGAATTTACGCACTCGTAAACGTCGCCCTGCTAAACCTTTGGCGGTGATGTATCCCAATTTAGAACAAGTTAAACCAGATTGTTTTGTTTCTGAATTAGAAGCAAAGTTATTATCTTCTCCGGCTTCTCCGATTGTTTTATTACGTCGAATTTCCTATCTATTAAAGTCTGTCGCGCCCGACAATCCCTATTTAGGCGTGATGTTACCCTATACACCCTTACATCATTTATTATTAGGTGAATTAAACTTCCCAATTGTGGCAACCAGTGGTAATTTTGCCAGTGAACCGATTTGTATTGACGAAGCAGAAGCGGTAACTCGCTTGAATCAAATCGCGGATTTCTTTTTAGTTCATAACCGCCCCATTGTTAGACCGATTGATGATTCTGTTGTCAGGATTATTGCAGGTGAAGAAATGGTGCTGCGTCGGGCGAGGGGTTACGCGCCTTTACCGATTTCCATCCCAGACCCTATAGGCGCAGACAGATCCCAATTCTATCAAACTAACTTTAGTTTAGCACAACCTTCTGATTTGTCAATAGAAAACCCAATAAAAGTTTTAGCTTTGGGCGGACATTTAAAGAGTACAATTGCGATCGCATTTAATCAAAAAGCCTTCTTGAGTCAACATATTGGGGACTTAGAAAACCCCCAAGCTTTAGCCGCGTTTCAAGAAGTGATTAATAGCCTCAGTCAGATCTATGATTTTCAACCTAATATCATTGTTTGTGATGCTCATCCTGATTATTATTCTACTCAATTTGCAGAGAAGTTATCTCAACAAAATCCCCCCATTCCGATGATTTCAGTTCAACATCATCTCGCTCATGTTTTTGCTGTCATTGCTGAACATAATTTACAATCTCCCCTATTAGGAATAGCCTGGGATGGAACAGGATATGGACTCGATGGAACTATTTGGGGGGGAGAGTTTTTTCAGATTACAGAAACCCAAATTAAACGCATTGCGTCTTTCCGTCCCTTTCCCCTACCCGGTGGAGATAAAGCGGTTTATGAACCTCGACGAATTGCGTTAGGATTATTGTATGAATTATTCGGAAATTCTGTATTTAATCTCAAGATGAATTTAGAGTTGATGCAATCTTTCACAACTCAAGAGTTAAAAATTATTCAAACCATGCTAAATCGCAAATTAAATACACCCTTAACCTCTAGTGTAGGCAGACTTTTTGATGGGGTGGCTGCTTTATTAGGAATTTGTCAAATAGTGAGTTTTGAAGGACAAGCAGCAATGGCGTTAGAATTTGCAATTGATCATTTAGAAACCGATGAATATTATCCGTTTGAATGGTGTGATTCCTCCCAACTTTTAGAAAAGGGCGATAATATGAATTATTTCAATTGGGAATCTACAATTCAAGGAATATTGCAGGATAAAATTAACCAAAAACCGATTAATTTAATTTCGGCTAAATTTCATAATACTTTAGTAGAAGCGGTTGTAGAAATAGCGAAAAAATTAGGAGAAAAAACAATAACCTTAAGTGGAGGATGTTTTCAGAATCAATATTTAATTGAACACATTATTAAACGGCTTTGTCAAGAACAATTTCAGGTGTATTGGTCACAAAAAATTCCTCCAAATGATGGAGGATTAGCACTAGGACAAGTTGCCTTTTTAATTAATCATCAACGATTTGTGCCCAATCAGGGAAGGAGGGAGGAAAAAAGTTAATTTCATAATTTGAATCTTCCCATTCTTGCACCCAGAGGGGGATTTTTCCAGGTTCAGGAGTTCGAGCAAATTGTCGTTCTTTGACTTCAATGATCCGAAAAATTTGCTTGAGGGTATCCCCTTTATCCAAAGCCTCACAAAGCAGATCATCTAGTTCAGGATCAACTCGTTTGACTCTGGTTTTTTCTTCTTCAATCCACAACAATTTCAAAGATTCTAAATTGCGGGGACTCAATTTACTTTTGAAATAGACACGTTTGAGGGTGGCAACGGGATCTAAACTGCGTTCAACACGACGAATTTGTTGTAAGCGAAGATAATGCCATTCCGCTAATCGCAACCGTTCTTCTGGACTAATTGCCCCTTTGCTCGTGGCGTGTTTCAAACCATATTTAGCTTGAGAACACCCCAAATTTGCTAACAGGTGAATTAATTCTCGTTCTTTCGGTGTTGCCTGTCGCCGAACGATAGTGTTGGTTGATGCCCGTCGCTTTTTGGTTTCCGTTTGCATTTGTCCACCGACCGTTACTAGAAATACAAATTCAATTCAACTCATGCAATCCTTGATGATTTCTAATGTGTAAGCCCCATTCTCCGTGACTCATGGGCTACAAACATCCTCAGACTCACGGATGCGGTTGTAGACAAACGGTATGGACTTGAGGGCATTTAAGCTCAATCTGGTTAGGGTGTCAAGTCGAACGGGAACACCGAAACAGCTAACACCACTTTTGCACTACAGAAAACTTTAATCAAAACGCCTGATGATCAATCTACAAGCAGCTTAACCCAAAACTTCAAGCTATTCTTAAATTTGTCATAAATTTAAGTGACTTTCAGAAAAAGTGGGTGATTGCAAAAGACCTCTTGAAATCCTTAAAATCTGCCTGCCATAATCAACTATAGACTCGCACACCTTGATCGATCATGCAACTCAGACGTGACTTGTCCGTAGTGTCCATGTTTGTCCAACTAACCCATCAGGGGTTCACACGAAAGCCATCAGGAAGTTGATCGATCTGGGTATCTTGCCATCAGGTGCATCTTTATTTTCCTCAATAGACTCTTACTATGTCTAATCATAGCCTACCGGGTCAACATCCTTTTCATCCGAGTTTACGGTTTGTGACAATTTTTGTCTTAAGCTAACATCTAGGATCGAGGAATAATTGATCCGGATTTTCCCTAACCTGTCTTCCCCCATCACAATTAACCCCAACTATTAATCTATTATAATAAAATTTGTTTGTTAATTCGTAATTCGTAATTCGTAATTCGTAATTCCCAATTCGTAATTCGTAATTCGTAATTCGTAATTCGGTGCAAAATGGAATAATATCTTGCACGGTTTAGGATGACTTATGCGGCTACAGGCTTTGGATGTGTTTCGGGGAATTGCGATCGCCAGTATGATATTAGTCAATAACCCCGGTAGTTGGGATTTTGTCTATCCCCTGCTCAATCATGCAGAATGGAATGGTTGTACCCCCACAGACTTAGTATTTCCCTTCTTTCTGTTTATTGTTGGGGTAGCGATGGCTTTTTCCCTCTTAAAGTATACAAAAGAATATCGTTCTCCAGAAACTAGCGTTCCTGAATCTATTTATTGGCGAATTGCTAGACGTTGTGGAATTTTATTTTTATTAGGATTACTCCTGAATGGATTTCCCACTTATAACCTCGCCGAAATTCGGATTATGGGAGTTTTACAACGGATTAGTGTAGCCTATTTTTTAGCCGCGATCGCTATTTTCAACCTATCCCGAAAAGGATTATGGATACTCAGTGCTGCAATTTTATTAGGATATTATATCGCCCTGCAATATATTCCGGTTCCGGGCTATGGTGCAGGAAACCTAACACCGGATGGGAATTTTGCCGCCTATATTGATCGAATCATATTAGGTCAGCAACATTTGTGGAAAGGGGGAGTTTATGATCCTGAAGGATTGTTTAGTACCTTTCCGGCTGTTGTTACAGTTCTGGCGGGTTATTTAACCGGAAATTGGATTAGAAAACAACCGATTAGAACCTACACCAGTATCAGTTTAATTGTGTTTGGAATTAGTTGTTTTGTCGTGGGATATTTGTGGGCTGAAATTTTCCCCTTAAATAAATCCCTGTGGACAAGTTCTTTTGTCACCGTTACCGTCGGATGGTCATTGTTGCTGTTAGCTTTTTGTTATGAAACCCTAGAAGTTCGAGGTTGGACAAAATGGGGATTTCCTTTTAAAGTCATGGGGTTAAACGCCCTAACTATATTTGTCGCTTCTGGTTTTGTGGGTAGAATTCTCAATTTAATTAAGATTGGAAATTACCCCGAAGCCCCCACCGCTAAAACTTGGCTGTATGAAACCCTATTTCAATCCCTATTGGGTGCAATGAATGGTTCTCTGGCTTTTGCGATCGCTACTTTACTATTTTGGTGGGTAATTTCCTATTTCATGTATCGTCAGGGATGGTTCGTGAAAGTTTGAAACCTGAAATCGCTACAATGACAACAGAATGACTATGAGCAGCAGAGTGTTATGATTCCAACCGTTATTGAACAATCAGGTCGTGGCGAAAGAGCCTTTGATATCTATTCTCGGCTATTACGCGATCGCATTATCTTCCTCGGACAACAGGTGACAGCCGATTTAGCTAACTTAATTGTGGCGCAGATGTTGTTCCTCGATGCTGAAGATCCAGAGAAAGATATTTATCTCTATATCAACTCGCCGGGGGGTTCGGTGTCGGCTGGTTTGGGTATTTTTGACACCATGAATCATATCCGCCCCGATGTGTCTACCATTTGTCTAGGGTTAGCAGCCAGTATGGGGGCGTTTCTGTTGAGTGCGGGAGCTAAGGGTAAACGCATGAGTCTCCCCCATTCTCGAATTATGATCCACCAACCGTTAGGAGGCACCCAAGGACAGGCGACGGATATTGAAATTCAGGCCAGAGAAATTTTGTATCTGAAAAAACGTCTGAATGAACATTTAGCCGATCACACGGGTCAGCCCTTATCCCGCATTGAAGAAGACACAGAACGGGATTTCTTTATGTCGGCGGAAGAAGCCATGCAATACGGCTTAATTGACCAAGTAATCAACCGTCGTCCCTCAGCATCTAATCCTGTTGTTAGTTAATTGATCTCAAAGCCCTCTCCTATCTGGGGAGGTGCTTTGAGTCGCTATAATTTGATCAAATAATGGATTTCCCACACCCATTAATTGCAGGGAGAGATATTGCTCGAAAATTTCTGGGTAAAAGGTGATCAAATTGATAGAATTTTTATAGGTAATTTGCCAAATTTTAGGTTCTATCTTTTCAAATTGAAATCCTAAACCCTGAAGAAGTTGCGATTGCGTGAACAGTTGTTCTAAGGCTTCAGCAGTCAAGGGTGTTGGGGGTATTGAATCTCCCACAGGCAACGAAACTTGCGAAGCTGAACATCGAATCTGTTTATATTTAGATTAATTTCACAGCAATGTTTCACCAAAGCCATGTTAATAAATGCAGTATTATTTCTCAAAATGCAAAACCCCCTTTCCCTGTCGGTACTCGGAGGTTTTGCATTTTGGACAAGCAACACCCCCTTTCCCTGTCGGTACTCGGAGGTTTTGCATTTTGAACTAAAATTTTTCTATACGCCGGGGTCAGTAACTCACAGTGGAGCCATAGGACAGTCCCGGAGCTTACAACTTATAATCTAGCTTAAATCAAGAGGATTATCAATGCCAGATCTAAACCGACTTTCACTAGAAACCCAGGATGCAATCTAACACCGATCTTTTTCGACTACTTGCCCAATAAATTGAATATTCATAATTGCCTCTTCTGTAAGGGTAATAAACTGGTTTATATCTTTATTTTCCATTTCTGGACACGGAAATTCTAGTTTTACCCCATCTTTACGAACAATTAAACCTAAAGTTCTTAACCGACGAAATTGGTTTTCTGGTTTATCTGGGTCATGATCTGATGGAGCTAGATTTGGTGTATGCTCAAACTTATGGAGGCATTTATGATATAAATCATAGAGAATTTCCCATTCTTGCTCATTCAAACTATTTTTTAACAAAAAACTGATGAGTTTGTGAATATTTTTTTCATTTTTTTCTTGACCTTCTCCAACCCGATCTAATTTTTCTTGAAAAGTTTCAAAATTTAATCCATTCGTTAGACTAAACGACAGTTTATTTAATCCTAACCAATCCATATTAGTTAAAATCAAAATTGCTAAAGCTATCCATCCTTGAGTTGTAAAATCTTTGGGTTTATTCTCCTGGGTAACTAAAGTATTTTTACTAGAAACTTCAGTATTTTTAGTCCCTTCAATATTTTCCTGTTTGGTATCTTTTTTCGGACTTGGAGTATTGGTCTGAATAGTTTTGGTAATTTCTTCTTTAGTCTCTTGGGCAGTTGAGTTGGTCTGAATAGTTTTGGTAATTTCTTCTTTAGTCTCTTGGGCAGTTGAGTTAAATTTCAAGTTCAAATCTATAGGAATAAAAAAACTTAACAGATAAATGAGGCTTAAAAATCCTAATGATTTAATAGAAACTTTTATTAAAATTTTCTTCCAAGGTAAATTATAATAAAGGTTAAATACTTTTCCATTGGGAATCTTTTCCCATTGCTGTAATTGCTTATAATTACTATTTTTGGGGATGTCTTTTAAAAGATTTCCTTGTTTAGTTCCAGTGACATTGGATAGAAAAAAAGCCCCATCACATAAAAATGAAAATCGAATCGGAATACCGTTAGGAAGGTCAGTATCATCTAATAACTGTAGCTGATCTTTGTCAATCTTAATCGCTGTAATTTTCATAAAAAAACTCCCGTCAATCGCCAGTTTTCAACAGGCATCTATTGACAATAAAAGGATAATTGGCCGTTAATTCTCAAGGGTTGAGTATTAACGCTTATTCCCATTTTAAACTCAATTGTCCGAAAGGTAACTCTAATTGATCATAAACCTTAACTTTCCCCTTAATCTCATCCATTGCTAACCATAAATCTAATAACACTTTTTCCTCGACCATGCGTTTTTTCTCCTCTCCAATGCGGGGAATCACCTTTAATGCTACCTCTATCGTTCTCATGAATAAATCATTACTGACTAACCCCGTTACTTCCATAAACCGACGCACGGGTGCTTTTCCTTCGACGACTAACCGCAATTTGGCGGCAAATACATCCAGTGATAAATCACCGGATAAAATTTCGGCTCTGGGGTCACAGGTCTCAAAAATAGAGGCAAGCATATCGTCAAAATCCCCTTATGATTCGGTCACGGGAGGTGTGGAAACAGACTCTAAATAATGGAGAAAATCCAACAATTCAGCATCTGTTAACAGACGACGGGAACGCTTTCCGTAGGTTTTTTGTAAATAAGCAGAACCTTGTTCTGGAGTCCAGCCTAACCGCTTTAATTCAATATCCGTTTTGGCAATATCTGAGGAAAAATCGGTGGTTTCCAGAGGACGACTAGAACCAACGGATGCACTACTAAATTCCGGTTCATCAGGATAAGTCGGAACCCCCTCCGTCGTTGAGGGAATGGGGGGTAAAGAAGCACTGCGTCCTTTAGACCCTGTAGAGGAGGATGATTTTGCTTCTTTCTCTGGAGTTGATTTTTGCTTTTCGGTTTTAGGATTAATATAGGTTGCGGATAACCAATCATCCGAGGTCAAAGCAGAAGACTCTGCCCCCATCATACTAGGACTAGGGGTTTCCTCGGACACCATAGAGGAGGGCATCGGGGGAAGACTATCGATTTTTACGAGTTCTGAGGGGGGAGGACTGACAACTTTATCCTTAACTTCCATCTCGGTCAATTTTAACGGTTCAGGGGAAATCGCAATTTTAGGTAGGGCTGTATCCATTCCCAAACCTTGAATAGCCCGTTTCTTGGCGTGATCTTCTGCTAATTCAACGGTATCGGCCGCCGCTAATCCCGTTGTTAAGATTACACCGTCCACTTGCACCATCGCCCGAACGACATATTTTCCTTGATAAATCGTCAGTAACTCGGAAATTAAACTCCCTGTCGGATAACGAGTTCTCAATTGAGCCAACATAATTAATATTTCCTAAACAAACTACGATATAATTAAAGATTAGTCATTTACGCAGCTAAACGTCACAAATTCTGTACCCTATCTCACAAGCACCCAGGGAATCAACATTGGGTACTATTCCACAAGCTCAGAGTTAGCCCGATCGCTTATGGCTAGATGTTAGAGTCAAATCCATCCCTCAACCTTTAGCATCTATCCTCTTACAGACGGCTTCTGTTCATCCTGTGATTGTAACACTGTCCTTGATGGAGTTCTGCAATCAACCTGTGAGAAATTCCCCTAAGGTGCTTTGAAGATGGGGTCTTAGGTATCCGGTGTTTAGTGTCTAGTATCTGGGAAGCAGAAATCACTTCTTTGCTCAAACCCACAAGCCGGACACTCGCAGGCTTGACACCCAACACCCAACACCCGACACCTGAAACCCGAAACCTGATCTGAAAACGAGGATTAATCGCTACATGGACTTTTCAATCGCTACACTGTTAGCTTATTTTTCAGACGATAAATTAGTCACACCCAAAGCTTTGGAGAAAAAACTCGCCCCCGACGAGGAAAGTCTTCGTAGATTTCAGATTGCTTTGGATGCTTTAGAACGGATTGGAATTCTGGAAAAAGATAAAGGTCGTTATCGCCGAATTCCAGAGGAAGGAATTGTCGAAGCGAAACTCCGATGTTCGAGTAAAGGCTTCTGTTTTGCCATTCAAGATGCCGAAGGGGCAGAAGATGTTTATATTCGAGAAAGTCATCTTAGTACCGCTTGGAATGGCGATCGGGTTCTGGTTAGGATTATCAAAGAAGGTAGCCGTCGCCGTTCACCGGAAGGGGAAGTCTATCTAATTTTAGAACGCGCTAATCCTTCAGTTTTAGCCCGAATTAAACAAACGAAAACAGGCTATCGCGCCGTTCCTTTAGACGACCGTTTGTTATTTGAATTGGACTTAATTAATGATCCGTCCGAACTCACCGGAGCGGTGGATCATTTAGTTCATGTCGAAGTCTTACGTTATCCCATTGGGGTTCATCGTCCGATGGGTCATGTTGTCCAAATTCTGGGCTCCGACGCCGAAGATGCTGATGATTTAGATATTGTCTGTTGTAAACACGATTTACCTCGGAAATGGCCCACTGGAGCTTTACGAGAGGCTGAGGCAATTTCCGGCACCTTGAAAAAAACAGAGTTAAAAAATCGGGCTGATATTCGCAATGTTTTAACCATTAGTTTTCAACCCGATTCGGGAAATCCTGAATTTTCGGTTTTAAAAGATGCAGAAATCCCCAACCGCCTCCCCTGCATAGATCATGCCTTTAGTATTGAACAAACAAAATCTGGCCATTGGCAGTTGGGAATTCATTTGGCTGATGCTGCCCACTATATTCTCCCCGATAGCGATCTTGATCGAGAAGCTCGCAAACGGGGAACCGCGATTTATTTGGCGGATAAACTGATTCCGATTTATCCTGAAACCCTCTGTTGCGATCGCTTGGCTTTAATTCCCAATGAGGAACGATTAGCCCTATCGATTATGATTACCTTAGATATGGCCGGACGAGTGGTTGAATACGAGATCCAATCCAGTGTTATCCGGGTCGATCATCAACTCACCTTTGAACAGACCGAAACCATTCTTGATGGTGAACCTTCCCCCTTTGCCAATGTTTTAGAAAATTTGCTAGAACTGAGTCGAGCCGTGCGCCAAATTCGTTTAGAACGGGGCAGCTTTGAACTCAATTTACCCGATACCCATTGTCACTTTGATGATGAAGGGGAACTAGGGCCAATTGTTCTGTCTTCTTTGTCTCCCGCCCGGGCGATGATTTCGGAATTAACGGTATTAGCGAATCAAATCGTCGCCAGTCATTTACACACCTTGGGTGTTCCGGCGATTTACCGGGTTCAACCGCCACCAGAAGCCTCGGATGTGTCAGAATTGGCGAAATTATCGACCCATTTGGGGACGGAATTATTTTTGGAAGAGGACGAGGAAGTTCAACCGAGTACCTTCCAAGAATTTACTGAAGAATTGTCAAGCAGTCGCGCCGAAAGGGTTTTAAGTTATTTATTAGAAGAAACCCTCAAACCTGCGGTTTACAGTACCACCGCTAAACTGCACTTTGGGTTAGCGCTTCCCTGTTATACCCATTGCACCTCCCCTCTGTCTCGCTATTGCGATTTACAGATTTTGCGGGTACTAAAAACGGTGTTTGAGGAAGGACGCGATCGCCGTTCTACCCGTGCAAAAGATCGGGTTGAGTTGGGACATTCTTCCTGTCATGGCAAAATTAGCTGGAATGTTCTCCCGCCGGAAATTCAGCATGAGTTAGAAAGTCAGTTTACCCAGTTAGTGGTGCATCTGAGTGAACGGGAAAGCGTCGCGGTTGATGCTGAGGAAGACTTAGAAGGACTCAAGAAAACTGGGTTCATGAAGGAACGCACAGGTCAAAACTTCACGGGATTAATTACCGGAGTTCAGTCCTATGGATTCTTTGTGGAAATTGAGGTACAGTCCCCCGGCGGCACAATGTTACGGGTAGAAGGACTGGTTCATGTCTCCTCCCTCAAAGATGACTGGTATGAATACCGTTCTCGTCAACAAACCTTAGTCGGTCGCAAAAATCGCAATCAATACCGTCTAGGGGATCATGTCGAAGTCCAAGTGAAAAGTGTAGACTACTATCGTCAACAAATTGATTTAGTCGCTGTTGGTGGAGGCAGTGAAGCCGCAGATGATAACGACGAACCCTATTTTTCCTAAAGCTTAACCGTTGATACAGTCCACGTAGAGACGCGCCATGGCACGTCTCTACAAGTTCTAGCTTTTAAAAAATGTCTATTACACAACTGATTACTTTACTGATTTTTGTGGGAGGTTTGGCGATCTTTACGATTCAAAATCTATCGCCATCTCTACCTTTAAATTTTTTAGGAAATCAACTTCCGACCTTACCGCTTTCTGTTTGGATTTTAATAGCGATCGCCGCCGGAATATTAACCTATTGGATTATTGCTCAATTATTTGAAGTTTCTAATACTAATCTTCAGGCTACAACTTCCTTTAAAAACCCATCTCAACGCTCTCCTAAACCGTCAATAGACCCTGACCTTAGTTCCTCTTGGGGTGAACCCTCCCCACCTCCTGAACCTCCTCAAACATCGGGTTATACTGTCTATAATTCTGTTAATAATTTTGAACCTGAACCCACTCGCCACAGAGCTTCTGACGATGATTGGGAAACAGAAGTTAAACCCTTTAATCCCTCTTGGGAAGCAGAAGATCCGACAGGAAAACCCCAGGCTCAAACGGCTTCAAATTCACCCTATAATTCTTCTGATCAGGAAGAATGGGATAATCAGGAAGATCAACCCTTTACCTCTGATCCCAAAGTTTATGAAACAGAAAAACAACCTAAATCAGAATCCTGGTCAGGTTCAGTTTATTCCTATGGTTATCGGGATTCGAGTAGTACCGGAGTTGGGAAAGTAGAAACGATTTATGATGCAGATTATCGCATTATTACCCCCCCTCCTCAAACTAAAATTCAAGATAACATTGAACCCCTAAATTATCCGGCTAATGATGACGATGAAGATTGGGGATTAGACGACGATAATAGGGATGAAACCAACCGAAAATAAATCCTAATTTCTATTCCCCATTCCCCATTCCCTCTTCCCCATTCCCTCTTCCCCATTCGTAATTCGTAATTCGTAATTCGTAATTCCCAATTCGTAATTCCCAATTCTCTGCTATATTATCAAAAGTTAAATTGAAAGCGAGGCTATAAATTTTGCAAGAACAGTTAAACGGAATCAATATTTATCTAATAGGAATGATGGGGGCTGGAAAAACCACTGTCGGGGAATTATTGGCAAAACAATTAGGTTATCGATTCATCGATACAGATGACCTAATTAGCCAAGTGACCCATCAATCCATTTCTGATATTTTTGCCACCGAAGGAGAGGAAGCCTTTAGAGATATAGAATCTCAGGTTTTATCCCAACTTTGTGCGTATCAAAAATTTGTGATTGCGACAGGCGGAGGAATTATTCTCAAACAAATGAATTGGAGTTATCTTCGACATGGAATTATTATTTGGCTGAATGTTCCCGTTGAAGAACTTTATAACCGTTTAAAAGAAGATACAACCCGACCTTTATTACAACACCCCGATCCTTTACAACAATTACAAACCTTATTAGAAAAACGCCAATCCCTGTATGCTCAAGCCGATCTCGAAATTATGATTAATTCTGGCGATACACCCGAACAAATAAGCACCCAAATATTAGAAAAAATCCCATCAATTTTAAAACCTAAATCTAATGCTTTAAATTAAAAAATACAATAGTTTTCAACAGTCAACCGTCCTCCCCAACCCCCCGTACACGGGGGCAAGGGGGGGAGCCAACCGTCAACACTCCTCATTTATGACTTATCGAAATCCGACTCCAACCGTTGATATTATTATTGAATTAATTGATCGTCCGGCGCGACCGATTGTATTAATTGAACGCAAAAATCCGCCGTTTGGATGGGCAATTCCTGGGGGATTTGTGGATTATGGAGAAACGGTAGAAACCGCAGCTATTCGAGAAGCGAAAGAAGAAACGGGATTAGAGATAGAATTAATTGAACAATTTTATGTTTATTCTGATCCGAATCGAGATCCTCGTCAACATACCTTAAGTGTTGTATTTTTAGCCACTGCTATTGGAGAACCCCAAGCCGCAGATGATGCTAAACATTTAGAACTATTTGAACCTTGGAGAATTCCCCAAAACTTATGTTTTGATCACGATCGCATTCTCAAGGATTATTGGCGGTATCGACATTATAGAATTAGACCCCAATTAAGTAATGCTTAAAGATGCCAGGATGAAGATACGAATAAAACTTGTTTAAGTAGGTAGGCAGGAAGAAACCCAAGTATGTAAAGATAAATAAAGAGGAAGAAGAAATCTACAAAGTTTTAAGTATAAAACGTACCAGTTCAATTGCTGATACTACTAATCTGGAAGCAGAAATAGACCAAATTGTATATCAACTTTACGGATTAACACCGGAAGAAATAGCGATTGTAGAGGAAGCAACTAGCACTAGATAAACAGCTAAAAAACTGTCAGTTTTAGTCAGGATAAGGGAGTGATCGCATTTTGGGAGGATGTGCGCTATTATAGGAATAAAAAAGGCAATTGCTAAAATAAGCATACAGATAAAATTTAATGAAGAGGTAAACAACGATGCAAAGTATTAAAGTAAAATCTCACATTGGCAGTGATGGAATGTTACACATACCTTTACCGGAAATCCAAGATACTGAAGTAGAAGCGATTATTGTTTATCAAACAGTACAGAACCCGTCAAAACGTCAGTGGTCGCATGAATTTCTCAGCACATTTGGAGCTTGGCAAGGAGAACCATTAGAAAGATCGACTCAAGAAGAACAACCTGATAGAGAGGCATTTCTATGATGTATTTGCTTGATACCAATACTTGTATTGGCTATATTAATCGGCGTAATATATCTATCTATCAGCACATTATTTCTTTGTCTCCAGAAGAAGTATGTATCTGTGATATTGTCAAATTTGAGCTTTATTATGGTGCGTATAATAGCTCTCGTTCGCAAGAAAATTTAGAAAATTTACAAAAGTTTTTTGCAGACTTTATGAGCTTACCTTTTGATGGTCAAGCAGCCGCTATATGTGGATATTGGCGTTCTCAATTAAAAAAACAAGGAATACCTATCGGTGCTTATGATTTACAAATTGCTGCTATTGCTCTAGCTCATAATCTAATATTAGTTACTCACAATACGAGAGAATTTTCTCGCATTCCCCAACTACAATTGGAAGACTGGGAAAGCGCATAAAATCGCGTTTGGGAGGAAATGCGATCGCTACGATATCAGAAAAATAAAGATTGAGGAGCTAGAAAGCAAAAAACCCCTCAAAATGTTAACACTTTAAGGGGTCTTATGGAGTGCCAGGAGGCGGACTTGAACCGCCGACACGAGGATTTTCAGTCCTCTGCTCTACCGACTGAGCTATCCCGGCTTGTTTTTCACTTTTACCACTCTAGCAAATCTGAACGAGTTTGGCAACCCCCTAGAGAGAAATTTTTTGATAAAGTGAATGAAACTGAAGCAATAGCAGATAGGATGGCAACATGACGCACAAAAAACCCCCCGCAGAGCTAATTGGGGTCAGCTTGATTTGGCTTTTGGTGGCGGTGAGTGATCGCTTATGGTTTGGGATGGATCATTCTGTTCCCGCTTGGGATCACGCCGATTATCTCAATAGTGGCTTAGATTATTGGCGAGTGTGGCAACATCCGCAATGGTTTTCTGGGGACTGGTGGAGTCAGATGTGGATGCTGTCGCCGAAAGTGCCACCTTTGACCTATTTATTAACAATTCCCTTTCAAAATCTATTAGGAATTGGGCCAGATCAAACAAATGCTGTTCATTTATTATTTAGCGCTATTTTATTCGCTTCAGTTTATGGTTTAGGAACACGATTATTTAACCGTTCAGTAGGATTTTGGGCAACAGCATTATGCGCTATTTTACCCGGACTTTATCACCATCGCTTACAATTTCTTCTGGATTATCCGTTAACTGCAATGGTGACGTTAAGTTTTTATAGCTTAACAATGTGGCGGTTTTCTAGCTTACCTGCTTTGGATAAAAAAGGGACTGATTCTTGGCTGTGGTCTATTGTTTTTGGGTTCACGTTTGGATTAGCAATTTTAACGAAACAAACAACGATTTTTTTCCTATTTATCCCTTTATTATGGGTAACGGTAGGAACTCTAAAACATCGAGATTGGAAACGTTTTTTACAATTAGTTGTCGGATTATTATTGTCAACTTTGGTGATTTACCCTTGGGCGAGAACGAATTGGTTATTAATGCTAACTTCAGGAAAACGAGCAACGATTGATTCTGCGATCGCCGAAGGTGATCCGGCTTTAACCAGTTTAGACGCTTGGACTTATTATTTTAAATTACTTCCGGCTCATGTTTCTTGGCCGTTATTAATGATTCCGATTATTGGACTTTTATTTTATATTATTAAACACTATTCTTTATCTGGGAATCAGCAACATCATCCCTTTTCTAACTTCGCAAAATTAGAGTTGAATTGGATATCCTTACAATGGTTAGCAGTTTTTTGGTTCGGGGGATATTTTATTAGCTCTTTAAATATTAATAAGGATTTTCGCTATACTTTACCCTTACTTCCGGTTTTAGCGATTGTTTTAGCCTATTTCTTAACATTATTTCCTCAACGGTGGGGGCGACAAATTCGCTGGGGAACATTGAGTTTAGGGATAATATTAATGATCTTTAATTTATGGCCGATTGGCAGTTATCCCGTTAGACAGTTGATGAGAACTTTAAACCCTGGAAATCAACATCATGTTTATTTGGGAAATCCTTGGCCGAATGAGCAAGTAATTGCAGAAATAATTCAATCCCAACCCCATTTAAAAGCAAATTTAGGGGTATTACCTTCAACGCCAGAAATTAATCAACATAATTTTAATTATTATGGTTCGTTACAAGATTCTCAAGTGTATGCGAGACAAGTTGGAACAAATAAAAAGAATGTTTTAAAGGATGTGCGATCGCTGTCTTGGTTTGTAACAAAAACCGGACAACAGGGGTCAGTAGATCGGGTGCAAGATGCTCAACAGATGACGATGCAAATGTTAGAAACCAGTCCCGAATTTAAGTTAAAAAATCAATGGTTATTACCCGATAATAGTTTTTTGAATTTATATCAAAGAATTACGTCATTTGTGCAAGTAGAACCTTTCCCTCAAGGGGTAAAAAAAGTTGAGTTAGGTAATCTTTTAATCCCTAATCAAGCACCTCCTGGAGTTCCAATTCCTGTTACTTATGACTGGCGAGGATCGTTACCCGAATTGCAGGAGGGGGTTGTGATTTTAACCTGGAGGTTGACTTCCCCTAAAAAAGAAGGTTTATCTTCTTGGATTCATGATCATGGGATAGGAATGGGACAATTATATACTGATTCATCTGATCAAAGTTATCAAGTAATAGAACGAATGGCGATGCTTCCTCCGGTTAATCTTATCCCTGGAAATTATCGGTTAGAAGCAACCTATTTAAACCGAAAAACGGGTGATAATTATAAGATTGAAACGCCTAATATTATCTTAAAAATTGATCCTAAAGCACCGCCTTTAGATGCACCTGAATTAGATTTAGTGACTCAATTGAGAACGTTATCGGTGAATTTACCTCAAGGAATTAAAGCGTTAGATTCGATTTTTGCCGAGGTGGGACGGATTAATCAATATGATCCGACTCAAGATTATACAATTCAAGCAGAAACAGCTTTAGAATATCGTTTAAAACAAGAACCATTACGGTTAGATTTAGGATATAATTTAGCGTTAGCAAATGTTTTACAACAGGATGCAAAAGGAGCGATCGCAGCTTTAAAACAGATCACTCAACTGGATAATAAAAATCCGAATGCTCACGCTTATTTAGCGTTTGTTTATCTGTATAATTTCCAGCCAAAATTAGCAGAACAAGCCTTAAAACCTGCGTTAGAAATAAATCCAAATCAGCCAGAATTTAAAGCTTTATTAGGGGTTTCTCAATTGATGCAGGGTAATATTATTCCAGCTTGGCAGAATTTACAAGCTTTGAATAAAATTTAATAACTAATCGTAGTAAGCCCTTTAGGGCTGAGTCCTGAAGGACTCACTACGAGAAGGGAAAAAGCGATCTCTAAAACCCTAACAAAATAATAGTTTATAATATTTTCCCTCGTTTCTAGGTAGACGGGTTTTATTTTAATAATCGGGTTAAAAAAGGATGCCAGTTTCAATGATATACTGTTAAAATAAAAGGAACGAGGATGAAAGTAAAAGAGATCATTAAACGATTAGAGCAAGAGGGTTGGTATTTAGCAAGAACGAGAGGAAGTCACCGACAATTTAAACATCCTCTAAAGTCTGGTGTTGTTACTGTTCCAGGTAAACTATCAGATGATTTAGCACCAGGAACATTAAACAGTATTATTAAACAAGCTCAAATTTATCTTTAAATTTTAGGAGTAATTAACCGATGAAACGTTATGCAATTGTGATTGAAAAAGCAGCTATGAACTATTGCGCTTATGTTCCAGATCTACCGGGATGTGTGGCGACGGGTTACACAATAGAAGAAGTTGAAGAAGAAATTAGAGAAGCGATTATTTTTCATTTAGAAGGGTTAGAAATAGAAGGTTTACCCATTCCTGAACCTGTCGCTATATCCGAATATGTCGAAGTTTAATCTGACAGAATATTAGAACCATTTCTCAATGAAAGAATAACTAAAATTTTTATTGAGAATAGGATCTCTTTTTAAAAGGTTAGGGGGTGCGTGCGCTAGGCTTACGCACCCTACAGAATTGCTAATCTAATATGGCACCTCGTTGTTTTAGGTTAAGTTTGGCTTCTGGGGAAAGTCCCACCACACCAAGGAATTTAGCATTTTCTACAATAGCATTGGTGAGATAAATTCCACTTAAATTAGAACCACTTAAATCAGCATGGGTTAAATTAGCTCCCGTTAAATTGGCTCCAATTAAGTTAGTTTCTTTCAAATCTGTATAACTTAAATCTCGTTCAATCCCACCTTGAGTCACAATTTCTTGAACCCGTCGCCATTTTTCACTAAGTTCGGTGGTTTCATCCATTAAGGTGCCACTTAAATTTGCACCTTTGAGATCCGCACCCAATAGATTAGCACCTTTGAGATCCGCACCAATTAAATTAACACCTGTGAGGTTACAGTTTGTCAAAATTGCACGGGTAAGATTGGCGTTAATTAATTTAACATTGGTGAGATTAGCTCCTGTTAAATTGGCACCAATCAGTTTTGTATAAATTAAATTAGCTCCACTTAAATAGGTATTAATTAAATGAGCGCGATTGAGATAAGTGCCGACTAATTTAGCACCATTGAGATAAGCTCGGCTGAGATCTGACCCGCTTAAATCAGCACCACTCAAATTGGCATTAATTAAGTTAACTCCAGTTAAATCTGCTTCGCTTAAATCTGCTTCTTGTAAGTCAGCATTAATTAGATTTGCACCGCTTAAATCTACACTACTTAAATCAACGCCCTTGAGTTGCACTCCAATTAAGATAGCGCCACGAAAATCTCTTTCCCCGTGAGTATACTTTTCTAGTAATTGTTTAATGTCCATTGTTTAATATTTTGCTTAATTCGTGTTACCCTAACTAGAAACTGAAGTTGGTACTGATGAAAAACATCCTTATGGGTTAGAGGACTGTAATTTCTTTCGAGTTCGACGAGCAGAACGCAATAATTTAACCCGATAAGGATCAGCATCAGTACGCCAGTAGACACGATAACCCCTGATTTGAGCACAATGGTCTTCTAAACATTTTAACCAATTCAGGCGCGTTTGAATCAACTTAAAGTTATCTAATAGTCCCCATTTTTCTTCTTGCTCACTAAGTTTCACCAACTGTTGATAGTGGGGATACTCTGGGGTGACAAAGGTGTGTTTACGATGCAAAATTGGAGGATTAGGGCCATCATAAGTTTGATAGCTGACATGAAGATCCCGTAGGTCAATTTGCATACAGGTGTTAAGGATGGGATGGGTTTCGATATCAAAATCTGGGGAAAATAAATAGGAAATTTTGGGAGTTTTGATATGAAACTTAATTAAGTTTGCACCTTCAGGACGACCCAAAGTTTGACTAGCACATCCCTCATAGAGTCGCAGTAAGGGAGAAAGTTTTTCCAGCGCTGAAATATGAATCCAGAGGGAATTTGCTCGTTTTTGACCTACTGCACTATTTTGGCAATGGTTGGCAATAATCTTAGGATCACCAAGAGTATATAACATTAAATCCGCCAAATTACAAGATTTTATATAACTGCCGAATAAACCTTTTATATCATTTTTCATTTGTTCTGAAAGTTGAAATAGTTTAGGACGACGACCAAATCGACTTAAGGCAATATACACCAATAAATCTTGACGACGTTTATGGGCGATCACATCCCATTCATCGGGATTTGTGACTTGTAAAATCACTTTAAATGCTCGTTTGAGGCTGCCAAATTCCTGTTTAATTTGGTCTGCTTCTGGGAGTTCATAATCTACAGGTAAACGACCGCGATCGCTAACAAATTCGATTAAGGGTTGCAGTAATTCCTGATAATCTTCAAACCGTTTAACTTTTAAACGCACCTGGGGAGAAGTTAACCGAGAACGGAAGCGAGAAGCTCGAAATTTTTCGGCTTCCATCTCATCCCTAAAAACAATATAAACCCCTAAATCTAAAGGAATTGCATCAACATTCAACACTTGATCAATATAAACTTTGAGTTCTTCCTGCTGATAATATTTTTGAAAGGTATTGCGGCTGGTAATTACCCCATCTCCATAAACCATAATTCCTTTTTCTTGGGTATCAACTAACACTTGTGCCGCCACAATTAACACAGACTGAGCTAAATTCCAGGCTTGAATTAACGCTTCCCGTCGTTCTATTTGACATTCAATCACGTTAATCACATAGCCTAAATTGACAATATCTGATTCAACGCGAGGGGTATGGGGAGAATAATAAGGGTCCCATCCGGTACTCGTATATCCCTGTTCAGCTAACCGTTGAATATCTCCTCCATATCCACAGCCATAATCAAAAAAAGTGGTGTGTTCTTGAAACAATTCGGCTTCCAAAGCTAAACGAACAGGACGCGATAAACTTTTACGGGGAAGTGCGGCTCGATGACGTTCAATTTTGGGTAAGAACTGTAAAGAATCCTCAGAATTTAGTGCTGTTAAATTCTCCGTAATTTCTGAAAATTTGATCACCCGATGATCTTGAATTTCTACCCCATGTTTGTCTAAGTGTTGTTGCCAACCTTTTCGAGTTCCAATTGTTCGATAGAGACGAGTTTCTGAGTTAATAAATTCAGAATAGGATGAAGTTTTGCGAGGTTCTAATAATCCTAATGATTCTTCTGTTTGGGTGAGTTGGGTAAATTTTTGATAATGGGGATAATTCGGGGTGACAAAGGTTTCTTTTCGATGTAAAATCGGAGGATTATTACTATTAGAATAATCCATAATATTAACGTTCCCCGTTTTGACATTCACTTGAAAACTAGCTGTTAAGGCGGGATGGGGATTAAGATCAAAGTCAGGATAAAATAAATAAGAAATAACGGGTTGATTCGTATGAAATTTAATCAGGGTAAAGGGTTTTAACTGGGGTAAATAAAAACGGCTTAATTGTTCATACAGTCTTAACACAATATTGAGTTCAGGTAAAGCTGAATGATGAACATATAAAGCATTAGGGAGTTTTTTACCCAGGGAACTTTGCTGACAATATTGAGTAATAGAATTCAAGTTTTGAAGGTTCAGTAACAATTGATCAACCAGAAGACAAGTTTGTTGATAACTGCCAAAATAGTTGTAAATTTCCCGTTGAATTTCTGGAGCAAAATCATCAAAACATTTCAAACGGGGAGGAACTTGTCGTTGTAACGCTTGTAACGTCAGAAACACCAGCAAATCATTCCCTCTATTGAGATCACGGTTTGGAGGGTTCTGTTGAGTTAAAACCTCAGAGGTGGTAAGGCATTCCCAAGAGAAACTCTGGGGAGGAAAAACGAGATGATGACTGCTACTCATTCGTCTGATCCCAACTAAAACGTAGCGGTTTATTCTGATTTTAAAGCAAGAAACAGGAATAAAGAATTAAGAATAATGAAGTTTTATCTGAAAAATTCTGAACTATGGCTAACGAATCCCTGTTTCCGGCTCAATCCCATTATATTGTCACCCCAGAACCCAAAAATCTAACCCTTCGACGTCGCCGCCTTCACCAAGGTGTGATTTTATTATTATTCATCGGTTGTTTTTTTAGTGGTTTAGGTATTCAACTAGCACGGCTACAATTACTCCAGGGAGAATATAATCGAATTCGGGCTGAAAATAATCGTTTACGTCTGATTCCAGTTCCGGCTAAACGGGGGTTAATTTTAGATCGAAACGGGTATTTTTTAGCAGGAAGTCAACTATCTCGTTCGGTATATTTATGGCCCCAAGAACAATCTCCTAAAGAATGGAAAATTACCGTTGAACAACTCCAATCTATTTTAAATATTCCGGCTACTGAAATTATTGAAAAATTAGAAAAAACCGGATATCGATCTCGAATTCCTGTTCGAGTTAGTCCTAATCTTTCTCCTCAAATGTTTATTGGTTTAGCGGAGAAAGTGGAAAATTTACGCGGTGTTGAAGTTCGGGGAGAATCTCACAGGAGTTATCCGAATGGAAATTTAGCGGCTCATATTTTAGGTTATATTGGTGAAGCAACATCGGAGGAATTAAAACAAAATCTTGATTATCCGATGGGAATGATGGTCGGAAAAACAGGAATTGAAAAATTAGCAAATTCTAAAATAGAGGGAATTTGGGGAAATCGATTAATTGAAGTGGATGCTAAGGGTCAGGAAATTCAAGAGTTAGGAGTACAACCTCCCCAACAAGGTGAATCTATTCGCTTAACCTTAGATTTAGCCTTACAAAAAACGGCAGAAAAAGCTTTAGCAAATCGTCGAGGTGCGGTTGTAGTTTTAGATGTTAAAACCGGAGGGATTTTAGCCTTAACCAGTGCGCCAACTTTCGATCCGAATGTATTCACAGATCAAGTCACAAATCAAGAATGGAAACAACTACAAAGCACTGAACAACCTTTATTAAATCGAGCATTACAAGGATATCCCCCCGGAAGTACCTTTAAAATTGTGACGACAACCGCCGGAATTGAATCGGGGAAATTTTCGATTACATCTAAAGTCGCAACTTCTTCAGCGATTAAAATTGGTGGAATTTCGTTTCATGAACATGGAAAAGGTTATGGTGTGATTGGATTTAAAGATGCTTTAGCTTTTAGTAGTAATACCTTTTTTTATCAAGTTGGGGTGAAAACAGGGCCAGAAACTATTGCCAAATGGGGCAAAGAATTGGGAATTGCTGGAACGATTAATTTGGATTTATTGGGGTTAGATGGGGCAAATTATGGGCAAATTCCCACCCCCAAAGAGAAGGAAAAATTATATGGAGAACCTTGGTATTTGGGGGATACGGTCACGATGGCAATTGGTCAAGGTTTAGTCTTAGTAACGCCGTTAGAATTGGCGGTAATGGTTTCTACTGTAGCGAATAATGGTTGGCGAGTTCAACCCCATTTATTGATGTCTCAAACGAATACATCTGAAACAAAACCGATTAAAACTAAAATTTCTGCATCCACCCTAAATCTGATTCGCGCCGGATTAATTGATGTGGTCAAAAAAGGAACAGGACGGGGATTAAATGATGGTACGATTCCTTTAACCGGAGGAAAAACGGGAACAGTTGAAATCCCTGGACAGCCCGATAATGCGATGTATGTTGGGTTTGGGCCTGCGAATAAACCAGAAATTGCGATCGCCGTTGTGGTGGAAGGAGGAGGATTTGGTGCGGTTTCTGCTGCTCCTATTGCCCATGACATTTTTAAAACCTATTTTAGCAGTCGGAACGTTAAATCTAAATCTAAATCTTAGATCCAAAACGATCTGATTGGATAGGCTTTTAAAAGAAGATAGGTTCAATCTTGTGGTTGAATTTCTAATCGAGGAGGGGGAACATCAGTTAATAGTAAGCTTTCTATTCTATGCTATACTTATTAACGATACAATAGATTAAAATTTTCCTCCCTATGCGATTGAATCGACGTCAATTTCTATTCTTAACGGGTCTGAGTGCTTGTAGTGTTGTTGGATGGGAAATCAAGAAGCGTTTTTTGACCGTTTCTGAGACCCCAGATCAGAAAATTTCTTTGGCTGATCCTGCGACCGCAACGATTCCTAACCCTAAACCGCTATTTCGTTTTGTCACGATTGGAGATGCAGGGACAGGAGAAAAGGGACAATATAATGTCGCTAATGCCATGTTTCGCTACCATCAAAATAATCCTTTTCAAGTGGTAACTTTACTGGGGGATAATATTTATGTAAACGGCGAAATTGAGAAAATTAATGCAGTTTTTGAGAAACCCTATCAACCCTTACTCCAACAAGGAGTTAAATTTTATGCCTGTTTAGGGAATCACGATATTAGAACAGAAAATGGCGATCGCCAAGTCACTTATCCTTTATTTAATATGAAGGATCGTTACTATACTTTTCAATATGATCCGGTGCAATTTTTTGTTTTAGATGCTAATGAAAATGCTGACTGGGAAAAACAAATGCCTTGGTTAGAAAACCAACTGCAACATAGTCAATCTCCTTGGAAAATTGTTTATAGTCATTTTCCCATTTATTCTTCGGGGGTGTATGGGGTTAACCCAAAATTAATGAATCGATTAACCCCTTTATTTAAAAAATATGGGGTGCAACTTTATATGAATGGTCATGAACACGATTATGAACGCACAAAACCGATTGATGAAACAACGTATTTAACGAGTGGAATTGGAGGGGCGGAAATTCGCCCCGTCGGAAGTTCAGAGTGGACAGCAACCGCTGCCTCAATATTAGGATTTACTGTAATTGAGATTTATCCAGATCGAATGGTTATTCAGGCAATTGACACAGAAAATCAAGTGTTTGATCAGGGAATTATTCGCCTATAATTGCACTCTCTTAGTCTATATTGAGTCGATAGTGGAAAATTATTAAGTTTTTGATGATGCTTTAGCTGATTTAAACATTGTTTAAAATTGACTAAAATTTCAATTCGATCTAAAATAGAATATGTTACTAAAGTTTGAAGGAATTATTCATCTGTGACTGTGCAAAAAAATCCCCTAGTTAAACCTTTTTTAAAATGGGCAGGAGGGAAACGGCAATTATTACCTGAAATCCTCAAATATCTTCCTAAAAATATAGGTAAAATTACATACTTTGAACCCTTTTTAGGAGGAGGTGCACTGTTATTTGAGTTACAGCCTAAAACAGCGATTGTTAATGATAGTAATAGTGAATTAATTAATTGTTATCGAGTGATTAAAGATGATGTTGAAGAACTCATTGAGATTTTAAAAGTTCACAAAGCGAAAAATTCCAAAGAATACTTTGATTATCTTCGGGAAAGAGATCGTTTTAAAAAAGACTATCTTAAATTCTCCGAAGCCGAAAAAGCTGCTCGAATTATTTATTTAAACAAAACTTGTTATAATGGATTATTTAGAGTTAATTCTAAAGGATATTTTAATGTCCCTTTTGGTCGTTATAAAAATCCCAATATATTAGACGAGGCGGTATTAAGGGGAGTTAACGATTATTTAAACCAAAAATCAGTAACTTTTTTAAATCGTGATTTTGCCGAAGCCGTTAAAGATGCAAAAAAAGGCGATTTTGTATATTTTGATCCTCCTTATGATCCCGTTTCTAATACCGCTTCTTTCACCGGATATGATATTAATGGCTTTAATCAAAATGAACAAAGACGTTTAAAACAAGTTGTTGATGAATTAACAGAAAAAGGATGTCATGTAATGTTAAGTAATTCAGCTACAGGTTTTATCTTGGATTTGTATAAAGATTATAAATATACAATAAAAACTGTTTCTGCAACCCGCAGTATTAATTCTAATGCTCTTAAACGAGGTAAAATAGATGAGGTTTTAGTTTTAAATTATGTTCCCAAACCTTAAAATACATGAACAACAAAAAACCAGGGAAAAATGATATTGCTTGGGAAACCTTATTTCAACGATATAGTATTTTAGATATTATTGCTCAACAAGGTTATTTTGAAATAGAAGCTACTAAAATTAATGAAGAACGAGAAAGTCGGTTAATGGCTAAGTTTGATCATTCAGATAATTTACCCCAAATTTTTAAGAAGAATAACTTATCCATATTGCCTATTTCTCGTTCAAAATATATTATTGGTTGTTTTGATGCTTACTTGAATGTTGAATATTCTACTGATATAGAACTCATAGAAATAGAGTTTCCTTCTTATATAGAAAGTATAGACTATACCCATTTATATTCGGAATCATCTGCTATTAGTTGTGCCTTTAATACAGAAATTATTAACGACTTATTAGGAGAGGAAACATTTTTTACACTTTCTGGAAGGATGTCCTCTGGTTGCTTTGATTTCAAAATTAAAAATCATTTAAACAATCAAAGTTATCCCATTTCAGTAATTAATAGTCAATGCGAAATAGATGCAGGTTTTGAAAGTGAAAATTATTTAATTTTAATCGAAGCTAAGAAATATCAAGTTGATGATTTTCTAATTAGACAATTATATTATCCTTATCGATTATGGTCACAAAAAATCACTAAAAGAGTCATTCCTATTTTGATGACTTATTCTAACGACATATTCAGCTTTTTTATTTATGAGTTTCAGAATGAATCTGATTATAACTCCCTTCGCTTAATTGAGCAAAAAAATTATATTATCGCACCCGAAGAAATTACACAGCAGGATGTTTCTGATATTTTTGAAACTATCACTTTAATTCCAGAACCTAGTAAACCATTCCCCCAAGCAAATAAGTTTGAACGGGTCATTGACTTACTATCCCTTTTAGTAGAAAGAGATTTAACGAGAGAGGAAATTACAGAAAATTATCAATTTGATCAGAGACAAACCGGGTATTATACAAATGCAGGTCAATATCTTGGACTTGTAGAAAAATACAAAGCTGTTGGTACAGATGATATAACCTTCTGTTTGACACAGGAAGCTAGAGAAATTTTAAGTAAAAGACAAAAACATAAATATCTTTCTTTGATCAGAAAAATTTTGGAATATCCCGCTTTTAATACTGTATTTCAATTATATTTATCTAGGGGAAAAATGCCATCAGAAAAAGAAATTTGCAAAATTATATTGTCTTGTCGTGCTGAACTTAGCAAGAAGACCCCAGGAAGACGCAAATCTACTGTTAGCAATTGGATTTACTGGATTTTTAGGCAAATCCAAGATTAACAAATAATTTTTAAAGTCGTTCTGTCTTCATGTTCACGGCTAAAACTAACTAACCTATCTCTATCAATCTTTTAGCTTACTATTATTTGCAGGATATTGGCAAAACTGCTAGTACATCTAAATACCACCACCAATGTTGAGGAGAAATAAATTGAGCTTTTCGCTTCTCTGTTAAATTAATAAAACGTGATAATTCCTGATAAACAATGTTAGCATTCTCAACTAATTGACGGTCTGCTTTTGTCAATAAAATTTTTTCTTCCTCAGTGAGTTGAGGTTCAATTTCTGTAAGGCGATCGCGCATTTGTAACATTTCTAAATGCTCCGCACCGCTAACATCAGGAAACTCAACACTCACGCAATATTTTTTTAACAGAGAATTCATATTTCTATGTATTTTTTTCTCAATTAAGCAAGGAGAGTGCAATTTATTCTAATGATTTAGCTTCACCGGATGATCATTTTCTGAAGCTGTCACTAATTCTTGAACGGTTTTACCATTCGGCGAGAAATCGTGTATCGCTGTCTGAACATACTCGCGCAGACTCATCCCTTTTGATATCGCTAATTCTTGGACTTCAACAGGTACGTCTACTAACACCATCCCAGAATTATCACTGACCTGATAAAACTCATCTCCCTGCTTAACCGCTACTAGCAAATCTGCATCCAATTGATGCAAATAGTTCAGTACCGATTCTAACTCATGGTTTTTAAGTGCTGACTCCAGCTTAGAAACTGCGGCTTGTTGCACACCCAACTTTTCAGCTAACTGAGCTTGGCTTAATCCGGCTTTAATGCGTAACTCCCGCATTGCATCCGTTAGGTAAAGTCGCAGATACTCTAGCTTTCCAGCTAGAACGACCTCTGGATCATCGCTTACCTGGGTTTGAAGCCAGTTTTGGAAGTTATACTGCTGTTTCATTGGCTTTTTCTCCCCTTGAGTTCTCTTAATCTTTGTCTTGCTGGTTCTTTATCTCTGTCTTTGATCGCACCGTTGTATTTCTTCATAAAAGCGTGTAGAACTACAAATCGCTGCGGAGTTAAAGGAGTTAGAATAAACCGGGGATTATGTTCGCTTTTAGTCATGCGGAACTCGTACAGATCATCCTCTAATTTCTCGAAAATATCGCTTGTAAGGGAGGCTAAACCCTTAGAACACAGATATCCAAGATTAACTTGAAGACGCTTTGTTTCTGCTAGGGTGAGTACAGGCGGTGGCGGATTGGAGGGTAACTCCTCTTTTGGTATCATTCGGATGAAGAAAGCCAGTAACTCCTTTGGGACTTCCCCGCTAGTGTCTTGATAAAGTTCCCAACTCCACATCATGTTCTACCTTTGATCATAATATTCCCTTGGGGGAATGTCAACAACCGTATTATAATCTCTCAAAACATAAATTTATGATCCAATCCCAAAAGATTAGATATCCTGTATTGATAATTTTTAAAGGCGGCACCCGGATTTGAACCGGGGATGGAGATTTTGCAGACCTCTGCCTTACCGCTTGGCTATGCCGCCATGACCATACAGTTATTTAATATAGCACAGGTGTTTCTGAAATCGCAAGCTTTTTCCGCCATTTGCTCACAATCCCTTGCAGGTCGGGAAATACCCAAGCGTCGTATTGGGGATAAACGGGCAGACGTCGCACCAATTGCCACCCATTGGGGGCTAAAATCGCCTGTAAGGTTTGATCATCGGGATGGGGATAATCGGGGTTCACCTCGTCACGGGGGCCAATTCCGCCGAGATCTCGCGCTCCTGCATCTAAACAGGCTAATAAAATATCAGGATGGTTGACTAAATTAGGGGGAATTTGTAAGGTAATATCAGGAGGTAAAATAGAACGAGCGATCGCTATAATATCCGGTAATTGCTGTAAATTAAAACCCTCTCCCTGCCAGGTTTGTTGACTTCCTAAACTGTGAGGTTGTAAAATCACTTCTTGAATATGTCCCCATCGTTGATGAATAATTGCGATCGCGTTTAAAGTATCTCGCCAGTCTTCAGAGGTTTCTCCAATTCCTAATAATAACCCTGTTGTAAACGGTATTTTTAATTCTCCTGCCCATTCTAACTGTTGTAACCGCAACTCTGGCACTTTACTAGGAGCATGGCGATGAACTGTTTCTAATAATTTAGGGGTAATTTGTTCGAGCATTAATCCCATTGAAACATTCACCTGTTTTAATTGTTTCATTTCTGCAAAGGTTAAGGGCCCAACATTGGTATGGGGTAAAAAACCCAAGGATATCGCTAATTCGCATAACTCATAAATCCGTTGAAACCAAGCCAAACGTTGAGAACTATTGGGATGAACTTCTCCACTTAACACCAAAATCTCAATAATTCCTTGATTTTGAAGTGATTTTAACATTTTTTCGGCTTCTGTTAAGGTTAACCAGGGACTTTCACCAATATTGGTTCTAAAGTTACAATAACTACAGCGATTAAAACAATCATACGTCGGAACAATAGTGTAAGCTGGACTGTAACTAATGTATTGATTGATCATAAATTTAATTGAATCATAATGATCATTTTGAATTATAATCGAATCAGCAGGGGCGGGTTCGAGAATACCTCAAAACAATTTATCAAAACTCGCCGATGACCTCAATTTAATTATCTGTCAAGTGGTGCGTGGCACTGCAATGGCCGCATCCTACAGCAGTTCAACCCTTATTATTTAACCCCATGTCTGAACAGAATTCAATCTTTAGCTATCCTCAAACTCGGAAATCTGATCAAGTTGACAATTATCATGGCGTGACCGTTGCTGACCCCTATCGGTGGTTAGAAGATTTAGACTCAGAAGAAACGAAAGCATGGGTTGAAGCCCAAAATTCAGTCACATTTGCTTATTTGAATCAAATTCCAGCGAAAGAAACCCTTAAAAACCGCCTGACGCAACTGTGGGATTATGAAAAATATGGCATTCCTTTTAAGCAAGGAAATCGCTATTTCTATTTTAAAAATGATGGACTCCAAAATCAAAGTGTTTTGTATGTTTTAGATTCTTTAGATGCAGAACCTCAAGTTTTATTAGATCCGAATACCCTTTCTGATGATGGAACCATTGCCTTATCAGGAATGGCTATTAGTGAAGATGGAAATTTAATGGCTTATGGGTTATCCATTTCGGGTTCTGATTGGCAAGAATGGAAAGTTAAAGATATTAATACTAAAGAAGATTTATCCGATCATTTAAAATGGGTTAAATTTTCAGGCGCATCTTGGACACACGATCATCAAGGTTTCTTTTATAGTCGTTATGATCAACCCCAAGAGGGAAAACCCTTAGAAGAAACAAATTATTTCCAAAAACTCTATTACCATCGTTTAGGAACTCCCCAATCTGAGGATACCTTAATCTATGAACGTCCTGATCATAAAGAATGGGGATTTAACGGCTTTGTCACCGAAGATGGCAAGTATTTAATTATTTCCGTTTGGATGGGTACTGAATCTAAAAACTTGGTTTTTTATCAAGATTTAACTCAACCCAATTCCCCTGTTGTAGAACTCATTTCTGAGTTTAAAGCCAGCTATAGTTTTATTGATTATGAAGGGGAAAATTTTTGGTTTACAACGGATTTAGATGCGCCTCGCAGTCGGGTGATTGCCATTAATATTAACACCAAAACCCAAACCGAAGTCATTCCCGAAGCTCCAGAAACCCTAGAAGGAGTTAACATTTTAAATAATCAATTTATTGCGGATTATTTAAAAGATGCCCATACTCAAATTAAAATATTTAATTTAGATGGGTCATTTGTTCGAGAAATTGAATTACCCGGAATTGGTTCTGCCGATGGTTTTGGGGGGAAACGGTATGATACCGAAACTTTTTACAGTTACACCAGTTTTACGACTCCTAATACGATTTATCGTTACAATCTGGTGACAGGAGAAACTATAATTTACCGCCAAGCTAACGTTGATTTTAATTCCGACGACTATGAAACCCAACAAATTTTTTATCCCAGTAAAGACGGAACCCTAATTCCGATGTTTATTACCGCTAAAAAAGGGATAGAATTAAATGGAAATAACCCCACAATTTTATATGGATATGGGGGATTTAATATTTCTCTAACGCCCTCCTTTTCAATTAGTCGTTTAGTCTGGTTAGAAATGGGCGGTGTTTATGCGATCGCAAATTTACGAGGAGGAGGCGAATATGGAGAAGATTGGCATCAAGCGGGAATGAAACTGAAGAAACAAAATGTCTTTGATGACTTTATTTTTGCCGCCGAATGGTTAATTGAAAAACGCTATACCTCCTCTCAAAAATTAGCGATTATCGGCGGAAGTAACGGGGGGTTATTAGTCGGAGCTTGTATGATTCAACGCCCGGATTTATTCGCAGCTGCGTTACCTGCGGTGGGAGTTTTAGATATGCTTCGGTTCCATAAATTTACCATCGGTTGGGCGTGGTGTTCTGATTATGGTTCACCGGAAAATCCCGAAGAATTTCAAGCGTTATCTGCCTATTCTCCTCTGCATAATTTAAAGCTAGGAACTGCTTATCCGGCGACTTTAATTACGACAGCAGATCATGATGATCGAGTTGTTCCAGCCCATAGTTTTAAATTTGCTGCGGCATTACAGGAAAACCATGTTGGGGAAAATCCAGTATTAATTAGAATTGAAACTAAAGCCGGACATGGCGCAGGAAAACCCACCGCTAAAATGATTGAAGAAATTGCTGATCAATTTGCCTTTTTAAAGCGAGTTCTCAAGATCAATTCCTAGCTGAATACTAAGATTATCAACCCGGTTTCTTGGAGAAATCGGGTTGATATTGAGTACCTAATTCAAGAGAATCCTGTTCCCTGTTCCCTATTCCCTATTCCCTGCTAGATTTTATTAAAAGCATTATGATTCCCTTCTGAATCTTCATCTTCTAACTCAAAATCAACCTCAGAATAGATATCTAACCGTTGAATATTTCGCTCTCTTAATTGATGGGGATTTCTGCTATTTCCTGACAAACGATGACCAGAACGTCGTTGCGACTCAGAGGGGGAAGTTTTGCGGTTAAAGGTTTTCCAAGCAACGCGAATTCCGGTAAAAATACTTCCTGTGGTAGATTGCAATTTTTTCGCTTGTTGTTTAGCACTATCTAACCCTTGATCAACTTGTTTAACCACTTGACTCGCGCTTTGTACTCCTTCGCTAACATCCTCCGTGAGTTCGGTAATTTCCAACCCCGTTAAACGAATTGATTCGAGTGTCGGCGGAAATTCACGCGACAGGGTATCGGCTAATTTTTCCACACTTCTAGCTGCCCTTGCAATCGCTTGCAGGGCAGGTAAAGCAACAACAATAACAGCAGTCAGGCTGACGGCAACCAAAAATAGCGACAGTGCCAGCCAAAACAAAGGTTCAGTCACTGGATTTCCATCAACAACAGAATCGTTTAAAAGTATAGCGATTTTCAGGAACAATCCCCGATAATCAACGTTCCCGAATGGTTTTTTGAGACTCTGGGAGATGGTTTTCGACTTCTGGCTTATATAGGGTTTGTTGCTGTTGTTGACTGGCTTCTAACCCGGCTGCAATCGACTCTTTGAGACGAATCAAGGTTTCATCCCAATTGCGTAAAGCAGACCCGGAAAGCCGATTCGCCTGTAACTGAACATTAGTGGATAGATCTTCTGCGAGTTCGGGTAAGGCTGCTGCTGATTTTTTGAGTAACTGTCTCGTTTCTTTCCCAGAACCCGGTGCGACCAGCAAACCCACCACCGTACCCACGACAGAACCGAAGACAAAACCACCTAAAAATTGTCCTAACCGTTGATTTGACATATTGAATCGCACTACAAATTATATCCCCGTACTCTATCCATTTTAAACAATTTTGTTCCTACAAGGTTGATCTTCTTAGCTTTCCTCCCCTGGGCCAGAACCGAACAGCGAAGGAGATTAATCCCATCGCTTGTTTAAGTTGTTGTAGTTGTCGCTGAAGTTGACTATAGTTTTGCCGCAGTTGAGAACTCCCCCGTTGTCCATAATTAATAAAATTGGGTGCCCTCTCCAAAATAAAACGGGTGCGGCGTTCCATTATTATTAAGCGTTTTTCCAGACGATTGATCATTAATGTAAACATCCAGATTTTTCTCGCTAGATATAAACACAGCAGAGAAATCAAAATATTAATAACAATCACGGTAATCAGCATTTCTATGGAGAAAGTAAAGCCAGTTTATTATAAGAAAAGGATGGGAGATTGAAAACTCAGCGTCTTCAGACCTGAGAGTGTCAATTAATTATACAATCCTAACAAAAAACTTCGTCTTGCTCCAGACAACAAGCTCGAAGTTTTCTGATCATCCAAGATTCACCGGATTAAACCCAGATATAGTTGAGGGATGATGGCTTAATATCCATCCGGCCCAATAGTGGTTTGATCGCATTGAGCATCTGATAAATTTGCCATTTTAGATCGAAATAAATTACAGCCTCCCAATTGAGCATTTGTTAACTTGGCATTTTCCAAATTGGCATTACTTAAATCAGCATATCTTAAGTCCGCTTCCGTCAGATTGGCATTGTATAAATCCGCTCCCTGTAAATTACAATGAGTTAAATTAGCTCCGCGTAAATCGGCATGACGGAGGTTACATCGAGACAAGGTACTGCCTTGAAGGTTCGCTGTCGATAAATCCACTTGATAGAGTTGTGTGTCTCCGAGTTGGGCTTCTTGGAGTTGAGTTTGGCGTAAGTTAGCGTAACTGAGGTTAGAATAGGGCATATAAATCTGGTTTAAGTTACTGCCTGCCAAGCTAATCTCTTCTAAGTTGGCCTCGAATAGATCTGACCCGCTTAAGTCAAGCGCACCAAAGTCTCGTCTACCATCGTTATAAAAATCGAGTAATTCCTTTGAACTAATTTTCTGCATTTTGCATTTATAAGCCACGATGCTAAAACCACCTCTACGGTTGAGGCAGTCGGAATAATAGGGAGAGTATTCTTGCTTAACCTGTGTTTACTCTAAAACGCTGTAACGAATAGTTAAGTTGTGTTAATAATTTTTTTGGCTTCTGTTGGAGTTATCCCGGAAACCAATAAATGATCTGACTCCATCCCCAGTTCACGTTCTTGATCCAATTCCAGGTAAAGCTATTCCAGGTAAGAGGATTACAATGGAAGCAGGGGAACAGATGCCTTAAACAGCGTACACTAGAAGCTTGTGATCTGAAGCAATTGAGGTGGCAAACTTTATAATGGCACCGCCAGTGTTTTCCCAGCCTATTCCTGAAGACCTGTTATCCATCTCGTGTGTTGGAATTAGTGTTGCTGTGAGTGTAATGCAGTTAGAACAGTCCCAAAGTCAGTCAATCCCAATTATATTGGACAGTTTACCGGATTTACCCATTTCCGAGAAAGGATGTCCACGACGTGCCCGATTAGAAATTGATTTGATGTTACTGGCCATAGAAGCCTTGTATCTGGGTGGTGCAGAATATATGCTGGTAGTCATCTCAGAACTCGATTTACAAACGGTGATCCCAAATCGGGTAACATTATGGCGAATTCGCAGTACCAACCCGTTACGCCGATTTAGCCAGCGTCGAGCGCTGAGTTTGCTAGAAGCAAAAGCATTAGTCGTGGTGATTTGTAACTTAGGAAGACGGTTAACCGCTAGAATTCGGCAGTTACTCATGGATTATGAGGCTCTAAAACAGAAACAAATTCCGATTGAACGACATTTACAATTGTCCAACTACTTAACCCAATTTCGGGTGCATTTCCGCAGTCGCATGAATCCCCGTCGGGCGTTAGTTATGACCTATAGTTCCGATCAGAAGTTAAACGAGTTAGCGATGGATTTGTTAGAGAAACTTCTCTTTTGTACAGGTACCGCAGGAATGCAGCGATTTTGGATGAGTTTGTTTGATGGAGAAGTAGAATGACGATTGAACGTCAATATAGTTTACCGAACTGCAAACTGATTTTACAGGGATTGCCACAAGCCAGCGATAGCAAATCTGATGGCCGCGCCAGTTTAAACATTCTCATGAATGCAGAATGTCATTTTGTGGGCTACCCCCAACCCATCACCGGGGGACGGGAGTTTTTTGAAAGTTTGGTGCGACAGGTCAGTCGCTACGCTCAAGGGTTTCTCAGTGGACTAGCAGCCCCTGAACCCCATCATCGGAAACCAGAGTTAGTGGAATTACACCCCATTGCTGGAGAGTTACATCAGTTAACGGTGTATGAACCTTCAGAGGAAAATCCCTCTGGGGAATCTTCCTTAGCACATCCCGCCACAATCAAGGTCGATTTAACAACGGTACAATTATTTGATCTGGTGGAAGCGGTGGATCAGTTTTTAGCCGATACCCAGACCTTGCCAGAATTGTCTCTCCAGTTACGACCCCTTTCTAAACGCCACCTGAAACCGGATATTCCAGTGGCTCAACAGGTTAAGCCTGCGGCTATTGGCATATCCAGTTTGGCATTAACGGCTTTGGCTCTGTTTGTCTTACCCATTCCCAATGTGAAACGACCGGAAGACCCGAAACTGCAACCCCAAACCCAAACAAAAACGGTTCCGACCACCACCGCCTCCCCCCCAGGATCATCCCCCCAAACTACAGTACCGCGACCTTTACCGTCTAGGCTTTCCAGTCCTCCAGCCATTACCGATCCTCAAGAACTCAAGGATTTACAAGCCCAATTAAATGAAAAGCTGATCAAAGCTTGGGTACCGGCGACGGATGTTAAAACTCCCCTCATCTATCGGGTGAGTGTGGCAAAAGATGGGGCAATTGTGGGCTATAAGTCCCTGAATCAAGGGACAGCAACGGAAACGGAACAAACCCCCTTACCGGATTTATTGTATAAACCTGTCGGAAGTCGAGTCACCAATGAACCCTTGGCGGATTTTCAAGTTACGTTTAATCCTGATGGCAATTTAGAGGTTCGTAATTTGCCGAGTAACACCGAGACTAATCCCCAAACCCCCCCGGAAACGCCCCCCTCGAATTAGGGAGACTAACTGATGACCAAATCTGCAAAGCCACGAACTCAACCCCCTCCCCCTCCCCCTCCTCGCCGACTTCAGGGGCTATTGTTTGTGGGTACAATGGTCTTTAACCTCCTGCTTTTGGGCGTGGGTTCGGTGCTGGCTTGGTTTGTGGGAATGGCGATCGCACAAGTCTATCCGAATTCTAGTTCTGAGGTTCCGTTAACAGAACAGTTGCTTCAGAAAACTCAAAATTGGGGTGCGGAGGGGAGCATCCCGACTCCTGTGGTCAGTCCTAGTTCTCCTTCCCCGAAACCGATCCCCACACCGAGTCAAAAGTTAAGTGACCCTCAACGCCAACAACTTCAAGTTCAATTGCAGCAACTCCAGGGACAGTTGAATACTCTGATGGGAAAAACAGCAGCTTTAGAAACCCAATTGGGATCAAGTCGTCCAACGGAACCCTTAGAAGAACGTTTGCAAATTCTCGAACAGCAATTAGCGGCTGCAACTCCGACTTCAGGAGCCGGGGGCAAAAAATCGACTCAACCTTCACCCCCGCCGATTTCAGCGACTCCTGAACGTCGTCAAAACTCTAATACCCTAATTGTTACGTTTCCCAGTGATGTGTTGTTTGATGTGGGAAGTACAATTTTGCGTCCGGGGGCTAACGTGATTTTAGATACGATTATTACAGATATTAAAACTTATAAAGGGTCGGCTGTGAGGATTGTCGGCCATACGGATAATCAAGGGAATCCTCAACAAAATTTAGATGTATCTTTTAGTCGAGCCGAAGCGGTGATGAAATATTTATCAGAAGCCTCTGGAACTGGATATCACTGGGTCGCCATTGGATACGGGGCAAATCGGCCAACGGTTAATAATAATTCTGAAAATAATCGACAACTCAATCGTCGCATTGAAGTGGAAATTAATCAGTAAACAAAATCATGAAAATTGTTTTTTTTGGTACGCCTGAGTTTGCCGTTCCGAGTTTAGAACGGTTGTTAGAACATCCTGAATTTGAAGTTTTAGGGGTTGTGACCCAACCGGATAAACGCCGAGGTCGGGGGAATCAATTGACCCCTTCTCCGGTCAAAATATTAGCAGAAACCCATCAATTATCGCTTTGGCAGCCTAAACGGGTGAAAAAAGATCAAAACACCTTAAAACACTTGCGAGAAGCTCAGGCGGATGTTTTTGTGGTGGTGGCTTATGGACAAATTTTATCCCCAGAAATTCTGGATATGCCTCGGTTGGGATGCGTTAATGGTCATGGTTCAATTCTACCGAAATATCGCGGAGCCGCCCCGATTCAATGGTGTTTATATCATGGAGAAACGGAAACCGGAATGACTTCTATGTTAATGGATGTGGGAATGGACACCGGGCCAATGTTGTTAAAAGCGGTGACACCCATTGGACTATTAGAAAATGCAACGGATTTGGGACAACGGTTAGCTCAATTAGGAGCAGATTTATTAGTAGAAACGTTACTAAAATTAGATAGAGGAGAAATCGAACCGATTCCCCAAGATGATGCCTTGGCGACTTATGCCCCACTAATTAAAGATGCGGATTATTATTTAGATTGGCATCAATCGGCGATCGCTTTGCATGATCAAATTCGGGCTTTTTACCCTAACTGTATCACCTCATTTCGGGAAAAACCGTTAAAAGTTTGTGCGACCCTTCCCCTTGCACCAGAATATCAATCCCAATTCCCCCCAGAATACCAAAATTTGCAACAACAATGGCCGCATTTATCCCAACTTTCAGGACAACCGGGAGAAGTAGTGGCTTTAGTTAAACGTTTTGGGCCCGTAGTGCAAACAGGTTCGGGATTGCTATTGTTGACAGAGGTACAATTAGCTGGTAAACGAGTACAGTCGGCTTGGGATTTTGCGAATGGAACTCGTCTGGCGGTCGGTGAAATTTTAAGATAGAATCGTTTTGGATATTAACTTAACAGCCGGGAAGTCCCTCGGTGTATTTAGAGGGGAAGTCTTGGAGCACTGGCGCGGAGTACCCCGAATAAATCACCGCACCGGATGAAAGGCTCGTCGGACTCCGGTACGGAGTCCGACAATTAGACTTAGGGTAATGTACCATCTAAGTGTTGAAATAATCTATACTAGAACCAGGTCGAAAAAGGAAGTTTTCAATGCAGCTAACATATAAATACCGCTTGTTGATCCTAAAGGAACCTCTCAACAATGTGGTCAGTGCCTCGATAAAGTGCCGAAAGAATTATCGGAGCGGTGGCATTCTTGTCAATGTGGTGAGTCTTTAG
>CAITND010000195.1 GCA_903893625.1 uncultured Oscillatoriales cyanobacterium | reverse complement strand
CTCGCTCGACGACATTGACAAGATTCTATCCCGGTTAATTGTTTAATCTCTCGGTGAAATTCCTCAATTTTCCATCGCAGTTTACATTGAGATATGACTTCATCTATCGAAGACTGATTTAAATCATTTGTAGCTACATATTCCGTTCTGTTGGCAGAAACAGTTACCCGAAATAGTTTGACCTTTTTGTCTCTGGGAAACTTATTTATTTTGATTTGTTTTCCCTGTTTTTGTTCGATTTCAGACCAAATTAGCTGTTCAATAGGATGATATTTTTTTTGACCTCCTGTATCATCAACTAACCGATTTTTTTTGAGAGGAACATAATAAATTTTCCCTAAATTATCAATCAAAGCCATTAACTTTTGAGCTGCATACCAACTATCCATAAGCACTTTGGCTACTCAGGAGATATTGGCAATAGTATAGATAATTGATGCTCATATTTTGGGGGCATGAATTCTGATGCTATTTTAACATTCATTATTATCCGTTTCAAGATTTCTTTTGGGTTAGCGATCGCCTTTGAGTTCTGAGCGCGATCGCCAACTCATTAGTACGCTACATATAGCGTAACTGCGTAAGTCCTGATCTCAACAAAATAAGCTGCGATCGCTTTCCCTACAATTATCACATTGTCATGATAGAAACTGGTGATATAATAAATTAAGTAATTCTGGGATCGCCATGGCTAAACTTCAGATTGAAAACTTACCCAACGACTTCAAAAAAAATCTCTCTGAGTTATTGTCTCGTGTAGAACTTGGAGAAGAAATTATTATTTCCAATCAAGGGGTTGTGATCGCGAAGTTAATTCCGTTTCGTCCTTCATCCAATCGACGGGCGAGTTTAGGGCAAGATCAAGGTAAATTTATCATACCAGACGACTTTAATGAACCGTTACCCCAAGAAATTTTGGCAGCATTTGAAGGAAATGAACAGTGAAATTATTGTTGGATACCCAATGCTGGTTGTGGTGGTTTGCCCAACCTGAGCGATTAAATCAGGAAGTGATCGCACAGATTGCCGATGAAAGCAATGAATTATGGTTTTCTGTTGCTAGTGTTTGGGAAATTGGGATCAAAGTTGCGATCAGAAAATTACCATTGCCAGAGCCAATAGATACCTACATTTCTAGTCGTATGGTGCAGTTAGATATGCGATATTTGGAAATCACAGCACCTCATGCACTGCGATCATCTGCGTTACCATTACATCATCGAGATCCCTTTGATCGAATGTTGATTGCTCAGGCTCAGATTGAGGATATGACGCTGGTGAGTGCTGATTCAATGTTCAAGCAATACAGCGATATTTCCGTTCTTTGGGCTGCTAATTAATGTTAGATAGCTGCTCCTTTTTTTAATAGTGCGATCGCTCTCCCTAAAATTATTACAAGAAAGTGCGATCACGATGAAAAGATTTTCGCCTTCTTTATAACCACAACCTCTGAATTGGATAATTATTAAAAGCCGGATCACGACTAATTAAAATAAGGGAATGATTCATCGCCTGTGCTACAAGAATCCGATCAAAAGGATCTCGATGATGTAGGGGCAGATTTGCATAAAACTCGGTGTCTTTAACTGTAATTGGTAGAATTTGAACGTTAAGATTTTACTACCTAGATTATGATCGGCAGTTAAATACCACAAAAAAGCATGAGTATCTAAAAGAAATGTCATGTTACATATATTCCTTTAGATCATCGAGTGGTTGATCGAAATCATCAGACATAAAGATCTGACCAACCCAACTTCCATAACCATGAAGTTCTTCAAGTTTTTCTTGAGATGATTCACTTTTGGCGTGTTTCTCAAGTAGATATTGTGCATAATCCAATATCTCTTTTTTTAAAGATTCCGGCATCTTGACGACGGTTTGAAAAATCTCTATATCAATAGTCATGATTACTATGCAATATTGGCAAGATTACTTTCACTTATTATACCATAATTACATTGAAAAACAGAAGTTAACTACAGATAATTGAGAAAAAATGCGATCACTCTCCCTACAATTATCACATTGTCATGATAGAAACTGGTGATATAATAAACAATGAAAGCCCAATTGATTTAGTTTTTGGTCGCAGCATTCCCGACTGTAATGCTTGTTCTTGATCAAAAGCTACAACCTCAAGATTTAGATTGGATAGAATCTGCTGAATGACTTTTTCATTTATTCCCGCTTCTGCTAACTTTGCTATCACTTCAGACAAGTTGACGGTAATGGGTTGATCTTCTATAACGAGAACAGCATTATACTGACCCACTGGTATATCTACAGGAGTATCGACTAACAACTTGCCATTGCTTGTTATCGTTACCTTTAATCCAATAGTTCGCATCGTTGAAAAAACCGTATATTCTTATGGGCGATGTTCTAATTGAGTTATGTTTGTTCTACGGCGTTGGGATCGCTCTTGTGGGGCATAGCGATCAAGCACTTGAGTGTTGTCGAGTATAGCGTAACTACAGTGATTTGTGTCGAGGAGAAACATTACTCGAAAGGATTGGGGTTGTAGTCAAATTGTATTTCGCCTCGTGAGTATTGGACGGCTTCTAATCAGGAGGATTGATAGTTTAGATTTTGACACTCCCCAGCCTGAAGGCATGGGGATTCTGGGTTCAACGAAACCACTTAATCAAAGTACCTTGCAGTGCTTTAACCAGAGGTGGGATTCACGCCCTTGCGTAAATTCGGTAATTTATACTCATTTTTTTCAAGAATATATCATCTTCCTATTCTTGCCACGATATGATGAAAATGGATAAGATTGTAATATAATAAATCAAGTGATTCTGAATTTATGGAGTCGAACAATGAAAACCTATAGATTTGATGCAATTATAGAGTTAGTTGAAGAAATGTCTGATGATGAACAGATCACCTTAATCAATTTGATCAGCCAACGACTTAGGGAAAAACGGAGAGACGAGATCGCTCTTAATATTGTTCGCGCTGATGAAGAGTATTTGCATGAACAAGTCTTCAGAGGAACAGTTAATGATATAATGGCGGAATTAAATCGATGAGAATTCTTGTTTTAGCATCTTCGTTCAAACGAGCTTTTAAATCTTTAATCCGCTTCAGATGTTGAAGAAATCCTTCTGATTGATATTGGTAGCCATGACGAAGTTTATTAAATTCGTCCTTTAGGCATTTTTATCTAACTTGATGATCATTGCCTGAGAGTTAGAAAGAGGGTTTATTAATAACATTGCTCCTGAATCAATTCTTCTAATCCGATAGTATGATAGAAATAGAGCAGATTATAAACCGTTAAAAAATGACACAAATTACTACAACTGAATTACCCCAGACCTTGCAAACTCTATTGATAGAGGTTGAACGTACCAAAACCCCTCTAACTGTTATCCATGACGGGCAACCATTAGTGATTATCTATCCCGCCAACAGCCAACCCTCACGCCCCGCTTTTGGGGCTATGAAAGGAAGCGGTGAAATATTAGGAGATTTAATCACTCCTGTTGCCCAACCTTGGGAGGTTTTAGAGTGAAAATTCTACTCGATACCCACATCTGGCTGTGGTATTTACTCGGCGACCAACGCCTATCAATCCAACTTCAAACGGTAATTGCAGATGTTAACACTGAACTTTGGTTGAGTCCTATTAGCATTTGGGAGACACTCATTCTTGCAGAAAAAGGACGGATCTCTTTACAGCCCGATCCGGTTATATGGGTTAACTTAGCTTTAAAAACCCTAGAAACTCGTGAAGCCCAAATTAATCACCCTATTGCTATTTTAAGTCGCCAGATTTCACTACCCCATCAAGACCCCGCAGACCGATTTATTGCCGCTACAGCCATTTACTATGATTTAAAATTAGCCACAGTTGATGCTAACCTTACAAGCAATTCAACAATACAAACACTCAGTTAAGCAATATTCTATATTCATGTAGGCGATCGCTTTTTTTAAGACTGCGATCGCTCTCCCTACAATTCTTACAAGAAAGTGCGATCGCTCTTTTTTAAGACTGCGATCGCTCTCCCTAAAATCATCACAAGAAAGTGCGATCGCTCTTTTTTTAAGACTGCGATCGCTTGGGAGTGAGAAACCGTGTTTCTGAATAAATATCTGCAAAGGCACTAATTTTGAGATATACTTTTACATAAAGATAGGAAGTAAATTTTGTACTTTGAGTTTAGATACGAGCAGCTTAGATGATATTTGTCAAGAGATCGCTAAAATTGCCAGCCTTTATGGAGTTTTTCAATGTATTGAGTGCAGTCAGGCTATCAAAGAATTCTTAATAGTTAGAAACCTACACGGTAAGCAGATCAAGCTAGATTTAGGCAGGCAAGATTTACCTTGGGCTGTGATTTATGATTTACAACGACAGCAGCAAATTGCTACTAATGGCTACCATGAAGGAATATCAATTACAATTGAGGGGGAGGAAATTGTTTTTGATAATATAGACCATAGTGGAGTAACTCGGCAGGAATGGCTACAAAATTTAACCTCTCCTACTCTGGAACTAGGTATGGGAAGTTTTAAGATTATAGAAGAGGAATTTTGAGCAGCAAAAGTAAAAATAAAAAAAATTTGAGGTGAAAAATGCACGATTTATATACGCTAATTGAGAAAATTAAGAAAGCTCCTTCAATGTACTTGGGACGACACTCTATTATTTGCCTTCAGGCTTTTTTGTCGGGTTACAGCGTTGCTAAATATGAGTTAGGAGAACAGCCAACTAAACAAGATTGCGATTTCAGGTTGTTTCCTGAGTGGATAGGAAAAAGATTTAATGTGCCGACTGGCCAATCTTGGGCTAATATCATTCTTTTTTATTCTGAGGATGAAAGTAAGGCACTTGATAAGTTTTTTGAACTGCTAGATGAGTTTATCAATCGGGATACTTCTGCTGATAATTTAGGCAAAGGAGAATTGAATAGTTCGCAAAAAGTGGAAGTTTTTAGAAGTTGATAAAAGTAGCGATCACTCTTTTTTTAAGAATGCGATCGCTCTCCCTACAATGATCACATTGTCATGATAGAAACTGGTGATATAATAAACTAAGTGATTCTGAAACTGCGACTACGCCGATGAATGAAGCTGTTAATACTCCTTTGCTAGATCTAGCTATGGCTTTAGCTTATCTTGAGGAGTAATGATCTTGGAAGTTCAATATGACATATCTCAATGTCAATGCAGTTATTCCTGAAGCAAAGCTGACAAGATATTTGCTAGTCTGGAAGCCAAAGGATGATAAGTCTGGGTTTTTAGCTCAAGCAGGATATACTCTTGATAACTGGCAACAACTTGAACGAGATTTAAGAAACTTGCTGATGAATGAAGCGACATTAGATCGAGAAACTTCTTTTGGCAATATCTATAAGATTGAAGGTGTTTTAGTCGGCTCTAATGGAGTTAGTCTTCAAGTAGCGACTTTCTGGATCGTCGATTCATTCTCTAATGAGACAAGATTTGTTACACTTTTGCCCAATTAATTAGGAAGAGGTAAATTATGCAATTTGAAATGTTTTCAGAAGTGAGTTTAAAAGAAGATATTGCTGAATACAATTTGACCAAAGGAACTCCAGCCATTATAGTAGATTATTGCCCCAGACCGTCGGGACAGGAAGATGGCTATGTTTTAGAGGTATTGAATGAAGAAGGTAAGGCGTTTACAGTTATTGCTGTAGCAGCTTCAAAAATTGAACCAATAGCCCGAGAATTGGATGTAGAGGAAAAAGTGGAAGTTTTCAGAAGTTGATAGAAACTGCGATCGCACTCCCTACAATTATTACAATAAAGTGCGATCGCTTTTTTTAAGCCTGCGATCGCTTAGACTACAATGATCAGATTGTAAAACATCATAATTTTACTATTTTTGCCCCGTCGGTTCTAATGACTTATTAGACTTCTTTGCGGGTAGTATTACTGAGCATTTTCCACTTTCTGTTTGTCTCTTGCGCCAATCTGCAAACATGGCAGCTACATCGTAGTTGAAAGCTTTGGCATGAGCTTCTCGGAACTGATAAATTTCCTCTAGGATTTCATTAGTTAACATTTTTTATTCTCCCATTAACTGATAAGGTGTGCAAATTCTGGGTAGTTCATAACCGAATTCAAAACAAACCTGAGATAGCTTTTTCTGGATTTGCACATTGGCAATATGCTTACAGTTCCATGTTAACAGGTAATCTATACCGTGAACCGTAGCAAGGGCTATATGAGCAGCATCATTAGCAGCTTTTGATGGGAGATTGCTTTTGGCTAAGAATTGTAAAGTTAGCTCTTGTACTGTCTCCGTAGGTTCTAGTAATTGAAGACTTTGTAAAATTTCTAAGCGCTTTGCAGCTATTTCAGGATCACCTAACGCTGCTTCATCTAAAACTATAAAAGAGATATATAAATCAAAATCCCCACGGCACTTTTCCCACCAATCTTGTGTCACCTTACTGTTTGCCGCTAAAATCAAGTTTTCGGTCGATCTAGCTGTTAAATATCCAAAAATGCTAGTCTCAATGTAAACTGTTTCTTTCACTTCACTTTCTCAACCTCTAAACCTTACAGTACCATGTTAATAGATATCTAGCCAGTTCAGAGATCGCTTTCCCTAAAATTATCACGCATAAAGTGCGATCGCTTTTTTTAAGACTGCGATTAATAGTAGCTGCAACCGACAAAGTAATTATAGTTTGGCAATGTCTGACACGCTGTATTATTAACAAGTGCAAACATATTATTTCCAGTACCACCTACACCGTTGATTCTGTAGATAATTCCTGAACCGTTATCAATTGCTAACACGCCATTGTAACTCATATTTTTGACTCTCATCAACTGCGACCCTAAGCGGTAATTATATCCAGAAACTGAGCTTCCATCTGGTGCTAAAGCAAACATATTCTGTCCACCTCCACCAGTAGATCGAATTTTCACAAGGACAGGTTGATTACTTCCATTTAGTTTGCCTGCTACAAAGAGAACACTGTTCTGAGGTTCCCACATCATGCCATAAAACTCAACAAAGTCTTGCTGACCTAACCATTTTCCTGTATCTGCGTCTGTTTTAGTAAGCACTTTACCCGAATTACTCAAAGAAAGATTGATATTACCAATCTTCAAATTTGCCGTTGAAAATACGCCATCAGCATAGACAGGAGATGGAGCAAAACTGATCATTGCTGTTGCTAAACTAATTGCTACCGTTTTGTTAAACATAAAATATTTTTCTTACCAAATTACCCAAAATATCTTAAATATTTCTCTTATAATATTTATAAATTACAGATTTGTATAGCTCAAAAATGTCCTATTTTGTCAAAAACTTTTACTGTCTTTCAAACCATTTAATCTAGTTTTATACAAAAATATACAAAATTGTCTAAAAAAATCAGTCTATGTACGCTATAATACATAAAACCATTGCATCTCTTAGCCGTAATGAACCTTAAAGAAATGTTAAAAGTGGCTGATGATATAGTATTTGCTAAAACGGGTAGGCATCTTGATGATTTAGAGGAAGCGGTATTGCGGGGAACTCTGGAACGGGAGACATACAAACAAATTGCTAAGGATTTTGATTGTTCTGGAAGTAATGTTAGGAATGCGGGATCAAAACTATGGCAGATTCTTTCAAAAGAGTTAGGGGAAGATGTTAATAAATCTAATTTTAAATCTGCAATGGAGAGGTTACAAAATGCTAATCTTTTTAACTTTGCACAAGATGTCGTAGTTAGTGGTAGTTTTAATATTTGTGGAGAAAGTAGACATCCGCCAGATATACCAAACCCATATCAGCAAAATGAGAATATTTCTCAGCTAGAATCAATTGAAACTCTGCATAATGATTTAAGTGAAATGCCTGATTTGGGTGCTTTTTATAATCGCATCCCTGAATTATCAACCTTGACAAATTGGATTTTACAAGAACAATGTCGCCTGATTGCTATTACGGGTATTAGTGGTATTGGTAAAACGGCGTTAACGGTGCAATTGGTTCAACAAATTAAGGATGAATTTGAGTATATAATTTGGTGTGATTTTGACTCATTACCGACTTTAGCCGAATTTCAAAGTAACTTGATTCGGATAATTTCTCAGTCTGAACAGTTAGATTTATCTGCAAATAATCAGAAATTTTTACCTCTAATTAAATATTTACAAAAATATCGCTGTTTAGTGGTTTTGGATAATATTCAAAATCTTTTTATTAGTGGGGAATTGGTCGGGAAGTATAAGTCTGGATATGAAGATTATCGGACTTTATTTAAACAAATTAAAGAACTATCTCATCAAAGTTGTTTTGTGTTAATGGGTTGGGAACAACCTAGAATTATAACTGAGGTTAAAAGCGAAAATTCTCTAATTCGGACATTACGACTGACTGGTTTAGATATTGTAGCTGCGCGGGAAATATTTAGAGATAATGGGTTAACGGAAATTGATCACTGGGATACAATTATTCAACGCTATCAAGGCAATCCCTTCTGGTTAAAGAGTATAGCAAATTTGATCCAAGAGTTGGGAGGATGTGCAACTGAGGTATTATTGAATGAGACGCTATTGTTACCTGAAGAGGTGAAGGAGAGTTTACAGCAACAATGCGATCGCTTATCGGAGACAGAAAAACAAGTGCTGTCTTTATTAGTGGTGGAAAACGATCCGGTTAATTTAGTTAAAATGTTAGAAAATAGCCGAATTCTCTCATCAGATTTACTCAACGCAATCCAATCTTTATTACGACGCTGTTTAATTGAACAACAAGGTAATTGTTACACAATTTTACCTTTAATTAAACAATATATATCAAGTCAATCGGGAATTAATCATCTATAATATAACGTTTTAAGGGCTGTTTCTAAATCTGAGGTTAAAGATTTTGTGGCGAGTTTAGGGGATTGTTCTGTATAATTATTCACCTGAATTGGAGAACCAATTTTGATCTTTACAGAAGAACCTTTAGAAATTGGTGCAGGTCGATCATAGCGAATACTAATAGGAATAATTTTTAAATCTAAATCGGGTTTTTGGGATAAAGTTTGTAATGCAATTCGGGCGACTCCGGGTTGAATGGGGTGAATATCCCCCTCTAAAAAAATATGTCCTTCGGGAAATAATACTAAAATTTGTTCTTGTTTTAAGAGTTCAATACTATAACGAATACTTGATGTTCCAGGGTGATCTCGGTTAACGGGAAACCCCCCCAACCGTTGAATAAACCACCCTTGAAACCCCTGGGTTTGTTCTAATAAAACCATATATCTTAAGTCTCGTCCCGTTACCCACCGTCCGGCTGAATAAGCTAATAAAATTGCATCCCATCGGGACCGATGAGTAGGTGCTAAAATGACTGCACCTGTTCGGGGTAAATAGTCCTGACCCTCAATTTCAATATTTTTAAAATAGAAGGGTACAACCAAACCACCGCATAAAAAATAAGCAATGGGTGTTAACCAAGGGGAAATTTTAGAGTTAGAAAGACTCTCAGATATTAGATTCATTCAAAATCCTGAACAGCTTAAAAAAGGTTGATTTCTGATTTATTCTAAACGTTCTGCATATAAACTTTGAACTAAATTTTCTAGTTTTTCTTCAGAACAACAGTCTACTAACATATCAAAAGCATCTAGGAGTTTAGCCGCATTTTCTCCTAACATGGGACTCATATCCCAAACATCCTGTACCCAGTCTCGCGGACGTTCTTCTTCAAAGATCATTCGTTCCAAAAGTTGTCTGGCTTCGGTTTTAGTCAGCGTCATAAGATTTGAGGGTTATGTAGATGATCACTTTAATCATATCGCTATCAATTCTTTCGGCGTTAACCCGTCAGATGGGATACAGTACAGAAAGAAAATTATCCCATTCAAGCGTTATGACTGTTTTGGACTCTCCGGGGAAGTCTTCAATCCAATATTCTGAACGTACTTTTAAACGGGCTGAACGGGCGATCCGGTGTTCTCCCTTTCAACTGCAACTGTTCGCAACCTTGCGGTTGAGCAGTGTCGGTCTGAATGGAATTGCAGGACAGTCTGGGGTCAATTCTGCCTATACCAGAACAGCCTTAACGGAAGGGACAGCCGAAAATGCGTTACTCTGGCTGATACAAGTGGGGGTACTCCGTCGAGAAGTCGATGGACAAGGGATTACAGATAGTTTTCGCCTAACACCCCTGGGACGACAATTAATCGACCAATGGGAGAGTCAAAATCAAGGCATACCTCAGCCTTCATTGTGCGATCGCTCTATTAATACTCTAAATCGTTGGTTACGATTTCCGCTTTAATCAAACAAAAAAATGGGTTTCTTTGCTCTCAACAAAGGTGAGAAACCCGGTTTCAAAAGCTAATACTGAAGCGATCGCAATTTCTAAACACCTATATTTTCAATACTCCAATCTTCAAACCTCAATCCAGGAACTCGTTCAAAATCTTGTCGATTTCGAGTCACAAGAATACCATTTTTAGAAATTACAGTTGCAGCAATGCGTAAATCTCTTGTCCCGATTCTAATTTTTTGACGCACTAACTATATTTGTATAACACGCTGTATAACTACAGAATGCTGATTTTCAAAAAGTGTAATATGATCGGTATCCAGTACCCATAAACTCACTTCACTGTCTCCTCTGCATCAAGTTGACAATAATATTCTGACCTTTCAGCATCCAGTTGCTCTCGATCAGCTTTTATATAATCTTGAACTTCATCAAAAAGCGGGTTATCTTTATACATTCCTGCAAACTTCATCCAAGGATGTTCCGGTTCCGGTAGAGGAATTTCTAGTTGCACAATTTCACCTTGTTTGAGCATAATATTAACTTGTTCTATTGACACTCCCCAGCCTGAAGGCGTGGGGATTCTGGGTTCAACGAAACCACTTAATCAAAGTATCTTGCAGTGCTTTAACCAGAGGTGGGATTCTCCCCAAGCGTAAATTCGGATATGCCCTACCCTATTCGCATTGCTGCGAGTTCTTTTTTAACTTGAAACAAATTTGTTTCAAAAAACTGGTTGTCTAGCCCCCACGAATCTTTTACCCACTGCTGGAAGGAAACTAGAACTGTGCAGTAGAACCCTATAGATTCAGTTGTCAAGGTTCAGCG
>CAITND010000194.1 GCA_903893625.1 uncultured Oscillatoriales cyanobacterium | reverse complement strand
CCCCTGCCTCCCCTGCCTCCCCCTGCTCCTCCTACTCCCCTATTCTCCGCCTTGGATTTTCAGTAGCAGAAAGCCACCACAGAGACCGACGAGAATCATAGAAAAACAGACAAAGGCGGTTGAGAAGATTTCTCCGGCCATAATATTGCATCTCCATTGATGATAATTAAGGCTTATTGTATCGGATGGATGACACCGACTATAGTAGTTTGAACGCTAAACTTGATTTATGTCCAATTTTGCTGAACTGGGACGTTTATTTTTTGAGGGGATAGAAGTTTATCCCCAGATTGCTTATCGCCGAATTAATGATGTTACGGTTTATCTGGATATCTATAAACCCAGAAACCTAAGAGGAAAGAATAAAACCCTGGTGGCGATTCATGGAGGAGGGTGGATATCAGGAACAAAGGAAGAAGTTCTTCCGCAACTGATTCCGTTTTTGACTCAAGGATGGTCTATTGTTAATGTTGAATATCGGATAGGAACTGTAGCGTTAGCTCCGGCAGCCGTTGAAGATGTGCGTTGTGCTTTGCGTTGGGTATTTTCCCAGGCTTCTAAATATCAATTTGACCCCGATAAAATTGTCGTTATTGGAGGGTCAGCCGGGGGACATTTAGCAACTTTATGCAGTATTTTACCTAATTCTGCTGGATTTGATCAATTAACGGAAACATCTGATCACAACTCCCCTAAAAACTTACCAGAATTAAAGGTTGCCGCGATTATTAATCTATTTGGAATTATGGATGTTAACGATATTTTAGCCGGAATTAATCGCAAAGATTATGCTGTTCTTTGGTTCGGTAAACAACCCAATACTCAGGAATTAGCCGCTAAAATTTCCCCGATTAATTATGTGCGATCTGGATTACCGCCTTTGTTAACCATTCATGGAAATAAAGATGAGTTAGTTCCCTATCAACAAGCGGTTAAAATGCACCAAAAGTTAGATGACTTTGGGGTTCCTAATCAATTATTAACCTTAAAAGGGGCAGGTCATGGAGGCTTTTCTCCAGAACAAGCCTATTTACTGTATCAAACCATTCAGAATTTTTTGCAAACTTATAAACTTGGATAAGAGGATTAAATCATGATCGGAAATTCTTTGAATTTAAAAGATAAAATTCAATACTCAGCCGAAGGGATTTTGAGTTCAGTGCTTTGGAAAGACAATATTTGCCAATATACCCTATTTTGTTTAGCAGAAGGAACCGATATTTCTGAACATACTTCTAGCCGAAATGCAACGGTTCAGGTATTAGAAGGACAAGGGATTTTAACGTTAAACGGGGAAGATATTCGATTAGAACCAGGCATTTTTGTATTGATGGTGGCTAACGCTCCCCATGCGTTAAAAGCCGAGTCTAATTTAGCCTTTTTACTAACATTATCCTTGCCGGAATCCTAAGCTTCCGCACTTGGATTATATAGCTGTGTGGGTTGATCATCCTTCTCCCTTTCTTCGTGTCAAGCGTGCCTTTGTGGTTCCTTTATAAACTCTGTATTTGTCGGTTTTGATTACAACGATGTTAGAACTTCACTGTCATACCACCTACTCCGATGGTCAACTAACCCCTACTGAACTGGTTATCGCCGCCATAGAAGCCGGAGTTAAAGCATTAGCAATTACAGATCACGATACTTTATCCGGTTGGGAAGAGGCATTTCAGACGGCTGCATCTTATGATATAGAAATTGTACCTGGTGTAGAATTATCAACGGTTCACAATGAACGATCATTACATATTTTAGGGTTTTATCCTGATAAAAATAAACTAGAAATTCCCCTCAATGAACGTTTAAACGGACGCAAAAATCGAGCCAATCAAATCATAGAAAAATTGGCTCAACTGGGTTATCCGATTGAGTTAGAACCGATGGGAGAGGGAGTTGCAACTGCCCGTCCTCATATTGCAATGGCAATGGTGAAAGCGGGTTATGTTAAGTCTACCCAAGAAGCCTTTGAACGGTGGTTAGGAGAGCATAAACCTGCCTTTGTTCAGTATGACAAATTCTCTATTATTGAGGGGATTCAATTATTAAAATCCTGTGGCGCAGTTCCCGTTTGGGCCCATCCTTATTTATATCAAGGAGGAAAGATTGAAACGGTTTTTCAAGAATTATTAGAAGCTGGGTTAATGGGGCTTGAAGTTTATCATCCTTATCATAGTTTTCCTCAAATTCAACGGTTAGAAAAACTGTGTGAAGAGTATGGTATATTAAAGACTGGAGGCAGTGATTATCATGGGGTAGGAAGCTTAAATCAGTTTAATTTACCCTTGAATTTATTAGAACCCCTTAAACAAACTGCTAATCGTTTATCAGTTTCAATGAATTAAAAAATCGGTAATAAAATCTCAAATTCTGTCCCCACACCAGGGGTCGAAACAAAATTCAGTTGACCTCCATGTTTTTCACTAATAATTTGGTAGCTAATAGCTAATCCTAATCCAGTTCCTTTTCCTGGGGGTTTAGTTGTAAAAAAAGTATCAAAAATTCGAGCTTGAATCTCTTGAGGAATTCCCATCCCATTATCCCGAATACAAATTGAAAGCCATTCTGAGTTAACATCAATATTAAGAATATCTTGGTCAATTGCTTCTTTGTAAATTGGTAAAGAATACAATAAACGATTCCCTTGAGAAAGTTGAGCTAACTGAGCCGGATAGATTTGATCTTCAGATAGCATTTTAACTTGAGTATCAATCTCAATTTTAGGAAATTTTTGACCGTTTTGTTCTGCTTCTTCTAACGCATCAATTGCATTAGAAATTAGGTTCATAAACACTTGACTCAGTTGACCCGAATAACACTTGAGTAAAGGAATATCACCATAGTTTTTAACTACTTCAATTCCCTGTTTCAGACGATTTTTTAAAATTAATAAAGTCCCGTCAATACAATCATGGATGTTAATTTCCCGGCGTTGATTCCCACCGATATGAGAAAAACTATGCAAACTATTGACAAGTTGACCCAGACGTTCTGAACTAACTAAAATACTTTTAATCGCTTCTCCTAAGTCTTGTTGTAGAAATTCAAAATCAATTTCAGCTTTAACATCATCAATCGCAGGACAAGGTTTTTCGAGATTGTCTTCATAGGATTTAATCAACTTGATTAAATCTTGATAATAATTCAATAAACAGCTAGAATTTCCTAAAATACAACTAACTGGGTTTCTGATTTCATGGGAAACCCCGGCGACCATTTTTCCTAAACTCGCTAATTTTTCTGTTTGAATGAGTTGAGATTGAGCTTGTTGACGCAATAATTCAGTGGTTAATTGATTAATATGAGATTGAGCAACTAATAATTGTTGAATATCGAGAAGTTGATAAATAGTTTCCGTTAACTGAACTATAATCGGTTCATACAATAATTCAGGCGATCGCTGTACAGCTTGATGAGCCGCTTCTACAATTAAAGTATTTCCGGGTAAAACTAATAATTCCGTTTGAGAAAACCGTTGTAATGAGCGAATAGAACGTTGTAAAAACAATTCTCGTCCATAAGGGCGACTTAAACGTTCTAAAAATCGTCGTCGAGAAATCATCCCATTAAATTGATCATTTTCAGTTAAAATTACTCCAGGAATCAGGGGATTTACTTCTAACTTTTGAGTGAGAATCATTCCCGGTTGGTTGATATCAACTTGAACATCATACAAAGATAGATCTTGGAGAGTAGATTCTAACTTTAAGTTATGAATTGACGAGAAAGGAAGGAGTGAGGATGGCGTTTCCATGGAGTAGACATTAGCCATAATCGTATTAATGGAAATAGATTAAAGTTTAACTTGTAGGATAAGGGATGCTTTTTCACCCTGAAAGCATTTTATTCTATTTTATTCTATAATTCATAGTTTGAAGCGAAATTTAAAATTTAACCTGTTATTAAGATTTTTACCTATTTTTAAACTCCTTCGGAATGAATACTCCTAGAACCCGAAACACTGGGTTAAGACAGGATAATTTAATCCTTAATTTTGGCTATTTTTCTAGGGATTTTGAAGGGGGACTTGGGAAGTTGTCACCCAGAGGTAGGGATGTCTCATACTGGAACAGATAACCCGATCTCGTCCTTGATTTTTAGCTTGATACAAGGCTTGATCGGCGACAATAATTAAATCTCCTGGCGTTTTAATCTTGTTAATTGTTTCTGAATTCCCAAATTCTACAGTAGCAATTCCTAAACTCATTGTGATATATGAACTTACGGAAGAACTTTGATGATGAAGCTGAATTGCTTTTACATTGTCTCGCATTTGTTCAGCTATTAAAACAGCTTGATTTTGCTCAATTTTGGGTAAAACAACGACAAATTCTTCTCCCCCATATCGAGCCACTAAACCTTGATCTATGGTCAGAGTTTGTGCGATGACTTGAGCCACTTGTTTGAGACAATCATCTCCGGCTTGATGTCCGTAGGTATCATTATAAGCTTTGAAGTAATCGACATCAGCAAAAATCAGAGAAAGCGGAAATTCAGTGGATTCAAGTTGTAACCATTGTTCCTCTAAATATTCGTCAAAAAAACGACGGTTAGCCACTTGAGTTAAGCCATCTAAGCTGGCTTGGGTTTGTACTTCCTGATATAATTTTTGTAAAACTTGATTGGATAATTGATGAATTTGCGATTGAGCGAGTAAGAGTTGGTACATATCAATGAGTCGATAAATATGAGGTGAAAGTTGGACAATAATGGGTTCATAAACTAAATCAGGTAAGCGCTGTAAAGCGGTTTGAGTTGCTTCTAAAATAGGCGTGGAACCGGATATAATTAAAATCTCTTTTTTTTCCCAGCGATACAACAGTTTTAAAGGACGATTTAAAAATAATTCAATTCCATAAGGACGACTTAACCGTTCTAAAAATCGCCGTCGAGAAATCATCCCAAAAAATTCTTGATTTTCCATTAAAATCACTCCGGGTAATAAAGGATTAGAATTAAAATAATTAGCAACAACTTCCCCACATTCTGAAATATCAACTTGACAATCATATAAGCATTGATCTTGAAGGGTTGAGGATAAATCAGAACAGGGAATAGAAGGGAGGGGGTGGGACAGGTTGTACAACTCAAATCCGTTGGAACTTAGCATAAATGTTGATGTTGTTTGTAAAGATATGATATTCTAATCGATTAAGGTTCTCAGAAGCCTGAATCAGATCAGTTCCTCTCTATGATAACTAAGTTATCGTGTAAAGGAAGAAGTTAAAATTATTTTAAGATATTCACGAAACAAGCAACTTTACTTTTAACAATTATCCGAGTAAATTATTGAATATCCGTAGGGGCGGGTTCGAGTTAACCTTTAATCCCCACAAACAATCTCCAAAAACCACGCCTGTAGGGGCGGGTTCGAGTTAACCTTTAATACCCATAAATAATCTCCCAAAACCCGCCCCGAACCCATCCCAGAATTCAGGATTAATTTAATCTTAATTGTGGGGTAGGGCGGGTTTAGAAAGATTATCTGTAGATATTATAAATTGTGGCCGGGATAGTAGGGCGGGTTTAGAAAGGTTATCTGTAGATATTATAAATTGTGGCCGGGATAGTAGTAGGGCGGGTTTAGAAAGATTATCTGTAAATATTATAAATTGTTGCGGAACCCGCCCCTACGGTTTTAATCATTCATTATCAGATAGAATTTGTAAACGAATTCTGCCCTCGCTACCATCCCCTAATTGCACTTCAATAATTTGACCCGCTAACTGTTCTAAACAGCCTAAAAGAGATCGCAAATGGGGGGTACTTGCTCCCGTATCCACATATAATCTATCCGCTAAACTACCAACTCGTTTCCAACTACTATACAGTTTAACCATCGTTTGTTCGAGAGCAGTGGCTTGTTTAACTAAATCAGAAGCCGTATTTAAACATCCCACCCGCAACGCTTCTTCTAATGCCATTTCCATATCCACAGAAGACTGATTTAAGGCTTGAACTTGAGCCGCAGCATCCAAATATTTCGATAAATTTTTAGCTTCTGATGTTAACTGTTTAATCGTATCAACATCAGGATTTTCGATCATTTCCCGTTGCAATTCTGTTATATGTGCTTCCGGTAATTTTTCCATTTCTCGAACTAATGGCGCCAAATAGCGAGGCGGCATTGAACCTTCCGTTGCTTTTTCCCGAATTTCATCAGGAATTAAATCGGAACTCATCGCCGTCCATTCATCGTTAAGTTGTCGAACTTCGCGGCGAGTAATGCGATCGCCTTTACAAGCAGCATCACTGACCATTTGTTGCACTTCTGCGGGTGCTTTTGCCGTTTCTATAAATGCTCGTTTACTAAAATTATTAATCGCATCGGGGTTAAGATGACCTTGAAGTAATAGGGCATCAGCGCTATTTGCTAATTCAATTAAAGCATAAGCTTGACTCTTGCTAATTTCCCGTTCTTTTAACCAATTTAAAAAGCCTGTACCCCTTCCTTCCCCGCCTTTTTTTTCTCGATCTCGGACAACTCTTAAAATTCTGCCGCGCCAGATTTCCGTTTGCAAGTCGAAGCGATCGCAAACTTTCCAAGCGACATCAATTTGGTGTTCAAAATCCAATTCAGGAATTTCTGCTTCTGGATCAGGGAGTTCAAAATGGAGATCCTGAAATTCAGCTAAAACCTGGATCAGTTCATCGGGAGTTTGGGGACTGTCGGCCATCGGACGCACGCTTGTTGGGAGACTGCCGGATCATTATTGCACAATTCGGGAACCTCTGGAGTTCTTCTGCGGGTGTTGTGTCCAGTTCAGACAGGCTATCATCGTTAATGATGTACAATTGTTTAACTCTTGTTCTAACGATTTTGGGTTAGATTGGATAATTTTTTTAGAAATTAGCCCAAACACTCTAAGAATATACAATAGAAATGATGATCTAACTCCTCAATAAAATTTGTTGAGAAATCTCTTATGAACATTCAAGAACTTCTCAAGGCTGCTCAACAATTGAGCTTATCCGATCAAATTCATCTAGCCAGTCAAATTATGCAGTTAGTCGAACAAAAAATGCCACCCTCGACAGGAGAAATTGCCCTAATTCCCCAGTCAGAAGATCCCCTAATTGGTCTTTTCGCAGGTTCACCCGATTTGGCAACCCAGTCTGAGGAAATCTTGAATCGAGAACTGAACTCAACCTCTGGTTTTACATGGAAAGAGTAATCGCCGATACTGGTTTTGTAGTCGCTCTCGCTAATCGTTTGGATCAACGCCATGCTGACGTGACTCCCATTTACTTGCATTACCAACAGATTTTTCTTCCCCAGGTCGCATTGGTTGAAGTTGCATATTTGATCGGTCGTGATGCAGGAATTACTACCGTTGTCCAATTTCTGCACGGTTTATCTGCCAGCCGATTTGAACTAATTGTCGCGGTGGATGATGATATTGAGCGTACTGCCAACATTTTAGAACAATATATTGATAGCAGAATTGATTTTGTTGATGCCTGCATCATGGCGATCGCAGAACGACTCAACATTCAAACTATTTTGACAATCGATCAGCGTGATTTTCGACTGTTTAGACCTAAACACTGTGATCATTTTATCTTAAAGCCATAGATTAGACAGGCTATCATCGTTATTGATGTACAATTGTTTAAATCTTGTTCTAACGATTTTGGGCGAGATTGGGTAAAATGCCAAGCTAATCAGGCCGATGAGCTTAATTTATGTTAAGAGACGAGCGATCTCAGGTTTATTAATGATTACAGTAAAAATAATTAGGATTTAGATAATGAAAATTAAAGAATTCCTACAACAAAAACGAGAAGATATTTTGCAAATAGCCGATCAACATGGAGCATTCAATGTCCGAATATTTGGATCGGTTGCCAGAGGGGAAGAAACCGAGAATAGTGATATTGATTTTTTAATTGATTACGATTTATCTAAAATATCCCCTTGGTTTCCAGTCGGGTTAATTGAAGATTTAGAGCAGATTTTAAATCGTAAAGTTGATATAGTTACAGCAAAGTCTTTACATTCCTTTATCCGAGAAAAAATATTGAATGAGGCAATTAAATTATGAAAGAAAATAGAATTTACTTAATCCATATTCGAGATTGTTTACAACGAATTAAATCCTATACGGCTACGGGAAAAGATAGCTTTTATGAACAGACGATGATTCAAGATGCAGTGATGAGAAATCTTGAGGTGATGTGTGAATCTATCAGACTGTTACCTGATGAATGGAAAGCATCAGAACCTAATACACCTTGGCACAGAATTGTTGGATTTAGGAATAGACTAGCCCATGAGTATTTAGGGATTGATTTAGAGGTTATATGGGATATTGTTGAAAATTACTTACCAGGGTTAGAAACCGCAATTGAAAAAATATCAGAAAGATTTTGGCAGGTATAAACTATTGATTGAGATTTGACTATTTAGACCTAAACACTGTGATCATTTTATCTTCAAGCCATAGAAGGGAATCAAATTTATTATGAAAAGTTCAGTTACCGATTTATTAGGAAATACCTTGGCAATTGCTGTGAATCAAACTGCGATCGCAGCAATTACGGGATATCAGAAATATATCTCACCGCGTAAAGGTTTTTCTTGTGCCTATCGAGTCTTACAAAATGGTGATTCTTGCTCCCAATATATCAAAAAACTGATTGCAAAATATGGTATAATTGATGCAATTCCCTTAGCGCGTAAACGCTTAAAAGCTTGTAGAAATGCCTATATAATTCTTAAAAGCGAAACGCATGAAGGGCATGATCATCACAATAAACGCAATTGTGGTTGTTTATCAAATCCAAAATCTTGTTGTGCAGGGATCTGTGATCCAGGTTGTGATGGGATTGATTTCGGTGATATTGGGGATTGTGGTTAGTTTAATTAGCACAGAAACCCGGTTTCTTGGTTTGTGTACCTTAGTCCTGTTTATTATTCATTAATGATTGACTTTCTCACTCTCTCTACCTGTAGAGGTGCTTCAATTTCTGTAAATAGTTGAATTGCATTATCAAAATTAGGTTTGCTGTTTTCCCTATCTCCCATCTGTTGATAGGTTAAAGCTAGTTGATAATAAGCCTCAGCTAGATCACATTTAGCACCAATATTTTCTAAGATTTCTATAGATTCTTGATGATGGGTGAGTGCTGTTGCAAATTCGCCTTGTATTCGATAAAGTTCTCCTAGACCCGTTAAGGCTTTAGCTTTTACTTGAGTAAAGTTAGTTTCTTCAGCCAATGATATCGCTTGATTATACATTTGAAATGACTTCAGAGTTTCGTTGATATTTTTGTATGCTGTCCCTAAACATAGAAAAGTGTAACCTTGATTCCAAATCATGTCTCTAGGTTTCAAAGGTTCACTTTTATTAATATAAGATAATGTTGTTTCAGTCTTACCCCAACATGAATTTATTAAAGTAAGGTAAACATAACTGTCTAATTGAAGATGATAAAAGTAATCTTGATAAAGTTGATTCCCTTTTGTTATTAAGATTATTTTTTTGTTAGAGAGTGTGAAAATCGTTTCTTCAAATAAAAGAGAAGATTGTCCTAAATCCCCTATATCTAAATAACACAATCCTTGATTAAATAAGGATACAATTGGCAATCTATACAATTGATATAAATCAAAATCTAGTTCCGGGCTTTGTTCAGAATCAATATATATTTTTTTTATTTTTTCTGCTATTGATTTACATTCCTTATGATGATTTATTGCTTGGTATATATGGCCTCTTAGCCATTGTATATCACCTAATATATTATATAACCTAGCTTTAACATAACTATTCTCTAGCTTGTCTTTAACTTTATTAATTAATGAAGCAGTTTGTTGTAATAAGCCAAATCTATAAAATGATCTACCTAGTGATTCACCTTTTTCCCACTTATTATCCCTTTCTTTTTCTATTATAGAACCTGCTTGTTCAAAATCATCAATTTCTACATAATGATAATAAGATTCTAACGCGGTTAACCCATCTTTTATCGTTTCAACACTCTCAATACTATCTGTCCAAAACTCCGCAGCTTTAATATTAGCGGTTTCCCAATCTTCACTTTTTCTCAAACGTGCGATCGCTTCTTCCCTAACCATTGGATGTAAAAAGAATTCACCCTTGTTAACTTCCACTAAAGAACGATTTTTTAACGACTCAATCACCCTGCGCTGTTCACCTTCTGGAACATCCCATAATAAACACAATAACCCATTATAAGGAACAGTTGGAACATCTTGATACCGATAACATCCCAACCGATTTAATAATTTAAACGCATTAATATCAAGTTCTTGCAAACGCTTAAACTGAGAATTTACTAAATTTTTTAAATCGGGTTTAGCTAAAATTTCAGCTTTGTTACAATTCCAATAAGCTTGAATATCTCCTTGATCATCTTCTTGAACTGCACCACACAAAATTCGCATCGCCTTAGCATTTCCCCCATAAGCTTTGTGCATTTCAGTTAAAATAGACTCATGATTATTAATCTGATAATATTCAAAATATTGTTTCCATGCACAATAGTCTAACTCAGGTAAACGATAGGTTTCAACCGTAATATCCCCTTCACACAAACGTTCACGACTGGTGATTAAAGTTACTGACTGCACCATCGGATCTGTTAACATCCTCAATAGCTCAATATAACTTCGATGGGGTTCAATAAATCTAAACTCAGAATCCAGTGCAGGTTCTAAGTTATCAATTAATATCCCAATTTTTTGATTTTGTAACAGTCGTTGTAGCCGTGCCAAGGACACCATAAAATCTCGTCCAGGTTCTTCCTCAAAATCCTTTTTCAGCCATTCTTCAACAATAGTTTCAGCAGGCGAGATGTTTTCTCTCTCCTTCGCCATCGTCAAATATAAGATTTTATCAAAATTTTGATTCTTCAGAAATTCTGTAGCCAGAGTTGTTTTGCCAATTCCTGCTGCGGCTTGAATTAAAATAATTTTTGCACCTTGATTAATTTTGGTTTTAAGGTGAGCGATCGCATTTTCCCGACCGATAAAATTAATATTTTCGTTAGGGATATCAAAAATAAGATGATCCGGTTTAAAAGAATCAGAATCACCATCAGAAGTTAAATCTTGATCATCATGAATCTGATATTGATCTTCCTGATCACAATCATCGATCTTAACCCACTCTGGCTTATATTTTTTAAATAGATCAATTAACTCCTCCCGCCTGCGTTCTCTTGGTAAATCTGGATTTCCTAAAAAAACATTACAAATTGTCTCAATATATTTCCTCACCGTAGAAGATTGAATTTCAAGAGATTGGGCGATCCTTTGATCACTTTCTCCTGCTAATACTTTTATCAAAACTTCCTGTCGTCTGGATGTTAAATTATCCAGCTTTTTCTCAAATTGTTTTGGATTCATACCTCTGCACCACCAAGAAGCCTTTCACACTTTAAAAGAAGTGGGAGAAGGTTGGGCAAGTGGCAAAAAAGAATCAGATTCTCGTAATAGTGAAGCCAAGACCAGTGGCACTGAAAAAAATACTCCTAAAACCAGCAACAGCGAAGGTTATGGAAGCGGAAAATACGGTAGTGGGGACTACAGCAGTTAAACCGCTCTGACTGTATCTAGCTTCCAACTTTAGGGCGGGTTTAGCAATATTTTTACTGGATGACAGAGATCTATTTAAACCCGCCCCTACAAACCTGGTTTAACGAGTTAATTTCCTCTGTTCTTTTAGTTATCTTTAGATGACGTAGAGACGTGCCATGGCGCGTCTCTACAGCCCGAAATTGATTTCAGGGCTTAAGTGAATGCCGTTCAGCTATTTCTCATCAGCCAACGACTCAAAACAGCGAAAAATGGAGAATTGATTTATGAAAAATTTACTTCTTTCCTTGAGCACATTGGTTTTATTAGGTGTAGTAGGAAGTGGTTCTCCTGCTTTGGCTTGGGAACGACATGAGCATCCCTTTGATCCAGCAACAGGTGTTCAGCTTCGCCAATTTGGTCAAGATGGTGCAAATCAATACTGTCGAGGTCGTTATCAAGACCTGCTGAAAACCGGAGATTTGCCTCCTATTGCACGACTAGCAAACCACATCTGGGCACATTTAGATGCCAACAAGTGCGTTTATAACCAGTAGAGACTTACCCAAGGGGAAAGGTTTAGCAATATTTTTGCTTGATGACAGAAATCAAGTTAAACCTACCCCTACCTACAAAAATCCCTTCTGAACTACATAGAAATATCAGCTAAAAATCAACTCATAAATAGGGAGAGTATCTTAATGTTTCCTTTAAACTTAGTAAAAATCAGCTTAAGCGTATTAATAGCTTACTGATACCGATGTAATTTTTGCTGTCAATAGTAATTTTGCGCTTCAGGGAATGAATAATAGAATTTCCGTAGGGCGGGTTCTGCAAATATCTCGAATACCTGCTAGAAATTTCACTGAACCCGCCCCTTTTTATTATTAATTAACTAATTCAGTAATTAGATAGCAACCTGAATAAACCCGCCCTGATTATTTTAACTTTTCGAGAGTCGTAAAACCGTTTCTGCCTTTAACAATTGATGGGTTTCTGCTAAAAGATGAGTCATTTTATCCGCGTGGGGACTATTAACTAAACATTGACTTAAATCTAACTGTTCTACCCCTTCTGCATTTTTTCCGGGGAACCAATGACCTGCATTTCCTAATAAATTATAGCGCATTTTAGCATATTCAATCATATCATAGGCGATCGCTAAATTCCTTAACCATAAAATCACCGGAATATTAATATTATTCGGGGTTTGTTCCTGACGGGGTAAACCCATATCCCAGGTTTTTGCCCATTCTTCTCCGAAACAATTAATTAATTCCTGTTCTAAACGTTGCTGAATGGGGGGTAAAATTTCATCCCAGCGATCTAAAAGGGGAATAGTTTTTAAATGTTCATCAAAATCCGTTGGTTGAGAAGCTCCAATACTTAAAGTATGAACTTGAGGATGACTTAAACAAAATAAATCATTAAACACCATTGGACTCAAAGGAGAACATAAATTGACTAACTTTTCAGGAGGGTTATAAAGTTGACCGCCTTTATCGGAAGGACTAATAATAAAAACCCCCATATCATGGCGAGTTGCCGCTTCAATGGCTGGCCAATTATTTTGATTAATATAATACCAATGTAAATTGACATAATCAAATTCATTCGTTTCAATAGCTTTAATAATAATCTCGGTAGGGCCGTGAGTGGAAAAACCGATAAATCTAACTTTTCCCTGCGCTTTTAATTGCTTTGCTACCGCTAAACAACCATTAGGTTTAATAGAATCCTCTAAACATTCATCATTATTAATCCCATGAATAGCCAACAAATCGACATGATTTAATTGTAAATATGCCAAAGATTGTTCAAAATCCTGTTTAAATTTTGCCGAATCTGGATCAGGACAAACTTTAGTTTGTACAATTAATATTTCTCTCGGAATTTGGGGTAAAATTTTCCCTAACTGCATTTCTGAAGTCCCATAAACCCTAGCGGTTTCAATATGATTAATCCCCAATTCTAGGGAACGAATTATGGTGGCTTCGACTTGTTTTTGGTGGGCTTCAGGAATTTGATCAAAGGGGATATCTTGCCATTGATATTGATATCTCATTCCGCCACAGGAAAACACAGGCATCGGTAATTCTGTTCGTCCAAATCGTCTGTAATACATCATATAAACGTAAAGATTAATGATTCAGAAACCGGGTTAATAGTACCCAGTTTCTAGGTTATTTCAGGTTAGGAAATTTCCCGAACTTTAGCTTGTCCGTCGATAACTTCACCCACGAGGATTATATTAGCAACCCCCACAAATAAACCGTTATCTAAAACCCCAGGAATATTGTTGATTTCTTTTTCTAATTCGGCGGGATTTTCAAGGGCATCAAATTTGACATCAATGACTAAATTTCCTTCATCTGTAACCACTGGCCCTGCTTTTCTGACCCCCATTCTCAGGGTCGGTTTTCCGCCTAATTTTTCAATCGCTTTGATTACAGGAGTCATTGCCATAGGAATAACTTCAACGGGTAATAAAAATGTTGATCCGAGTCGATCAACTAATTTAGAACTATCGACGACAACAATAAAAACATCCGCCAAACTATCAACAATTTTCTCACGAGTATGGGCAGCCCCACCTCCTTTAATTAAATTCTTTTGGGGATCAACTTCATCGGCACCATCAATGGCAATATCGATCCGATCAACTTCATCTAATGTTGTTAAGGGAATGCCATATTCTTTGGCTAATACTGTTGCTTGAAATGAGGTAGGAATACCTTTAATATCTTTGAGATCTCCACTTTTTAGGCGTTCTCCAATATACTGAATGGCATAGGCCGTTGTCGAACCTGTTCCGAGTCCAACGATCATTCCCGATTGTACTCGATCCGCCGCCGCTTTCCCGACGTACTGTTTCATCAATGTTACGGGATCTTGTGCACTCATTCTGATTTATCCTGAATAAAGGGCCGTTTTGGACAATGGGCAATTGTAGATTTAACTCCCCGTGATCAGTCTACCGAGTTTGGGGCAATTAGGGAATATAATCAGTAAAATGGGTGTTTAATTATTGATTGGAGAGTAACTTGTGAGTTTAGATTCCGTTTCTGCCTTATTAAAACAAGGAATTCAGCTTAAAGAATTGGGAAATTTAGAGGCTGCAATCAACAGATTTCAGCAAGCTTTAAAGATAAATTCCCAAGAGGCAGAAATTTATAAAAGATTGGCGGAAGCTTATATTTTAATCGGCAAGGAAGAGGACGGAATTAATAGTCTCAATCAAGCTCTGAGTTTACAACCCCAGTTATCCTCTGCTTATTTAGTTGTTGGTAATGCGTTTTATACTCAATCTCGTTTAGATTTAGCAATTTGGGCCTATAGCCAAGGAATAGAAATTCAGCCTAATTTTGCAGAAGCTCATGCAAATTCGGGAAGTATTTATTTTAAACAAGGACGGTTTGATCAGGCGTTTTCCTGTTATCAAAAAGCAGTACAAATTAATCCGAATTACGGTCTAGTGTATTGGATGATAGGGAACTTGATGAATAAACAGGATAAAATAAATCAAGCAATTGATTATTATCAAAAAGCAATTGTTCTGCAACCAAAACAAGAATTATTTTATTTGAAATTAGCTGAAACCTGGCTAAAAATTGATCAAATAAATTACGCTATTGATTGTTATAAAAAAGCAATTGAAATTAATCCTCAACAGGTTTTTGCTCATCAGGAACTTGACCGACTGCTTCAGTTAAAGCTTCAGGAAGATAGTCAAGTTCAGGAAGACAATCAAGGGTTTTATGAAGGGGGAGTAGAACTGGCAAGTTCTGGACTAGAAACAGAACTCAAATCTCGATCAGAGTCGAATATTCAAACGGCGTTAATTGCTTCTGGAAATGAACAGTTTTTTGTTGACAATCCCGTTGCAAAAGAGAGCGAAAACTCAGCCGTCCAACAGTATAAACAGCAAGCCGAAAGCTTGATGAATGAAGGGCTTTATGATCAAGCGATCGCAGCTTGTCATCAAGCTCTAAAACTACAGCCAGACTATTTACCCGCCTATTTAACATTAGGAAATACCTTACATTTTCAAGGTAAAATTGAAGCCGCATTACGATCTTATTCTCAAGCTTTAGAACTGCAACCCAATTTTGCCGAAGTTCACGCCAATGTGGGAACAATGTTGTTTAAAATGCAACGTTGGGATCAGGCAATTGCCAGTTATCAAAAAGCCTTAGAAATTAATCCTAATTTAGCGGCGGTTTATTGGAATTTAGGCAAAGTTTTTCAAACCGTAGGTCGGGCGGATGAATCCATTGTTGCTTGGCAAAAAGCCTTAGAATTACAACCGAATTTAGTTGAAGCAGAATTTAACTTTGAATTTGGTAATAGTTTAGCTCGTCGAGGATTATGGGAGGAGGCAATTCAAAGTTATCAACGGGCGATTGCCTTTAAACCCAATTGGGCAGAAATCTATTCTAATATGGCAAGTGTGCGATCGCAACAAGGGCGAGAAGCAGAAGCAATTCAATATTATCAAAAATCCATTGAACTAAACTCCGATTTACCCCAACCTCATCTTTATCTCGGTCATATTTTCTCTAATCAAGGGGAAGCTGAAAAGGCAATTTATCACTATCAGCAAGCGATTAAAATTAAACCCGATTCTATAGATAGTTATGCGAATTTGGCTAACCTTTATGCTCGAATTGGCAATGTCACCGCCGCGATTCAAAACTTTGAACAAGCCTTAGCTATTCAACCGAATTGGGCTGAAATTCATTGTCGATTAGCCCATATTCGTAAACATGATCAACCCGCAGAAGCAATTATTAATTTAGAGAAAGCGATTGAACTCAAACCCGATTTTACGGAAGCCTATCAACAGTTATGTGATTTACTCAGTCATTCCACAAATTTAGCAAAAGCCCGTGAAATGTCGGATTTATATTGTCAAAAATGTGGGGATCAAGTTCCGGTGTTATCGGCAATTGCCTATATTTTTGCCTATAGTCAATCTGGAGCTTGTCAACCCGCTTTAGAAAAACTCCTAGAATTAGAAAAAATCTGTTATCAAGATCCCGATCAATTGGGCATCGGGGAAGTGATTATTCTGTATGAAATTCTCTTGTTTACCATATCTCACCTGCGGGATGCTTTAGTAACGAATGCTCAATTTTATCGATTGATTTCTCAACAATATGCTAAACATCGCTTCAGTGATATTTCATCCCCTCAGTATGCTTCTATTCGTCAAGATTCTCTCTCGTCATCTCTAAGAATTGGCTTTATTTCTAAACACTTCCGTCGTCATTCTGTGGGCTGGTGTAGTGAAGCATTAATTCGAGAATTATCCCTAATTTCTCCTCATATTTATATTTATGTCACCGGACAGTTACCTGTGGATGAAGTCACTCAACGCTTTGAACAAATAGCAACTCAATTTTATTGGCCGAAAGCTTATCCTAATGGCTTTGCCTCGGCGGAAGAATTATCAGCAGAAATCCTAAAAGATCAGTTAGATATTTTAGTGGATTTGGACTCAATGACTGTTCCCACAAATGTCCAGATTTTATATCGCAGACCTGCCCCAGTTTGTGTGTCTTGGTTAGGGTTTGATGCTCCCTATATTTCCCCGGAAAACTATTTCTTCTGTGATCAATATACCCATCCCCAAGGCATTGAAAAACATTACCTAGAGCAGTTAATTCGTTTACCCCATACTTCCGTTGCTTTAGAACCCTTTAAAAGCCGTCCAGTAGATCGAAATGGGGTTAGAAATAGTTTGAATATTCAACTGGATCAAATCGTGTATTTATGTGTTGCACCCGGACGAAAAACTAATTGGGAAATGATTCAAGCTCAAGTTAAAATTCTTAAGGGTGTTCCTAATAGTGTGCTACTTCGCAAAGGTCAAGGGGATAATCAATTAATTCGAGAAATGTATCAACAAGTTTGTACAGAACAAGATGTTGATAAAAGTCGGGTGATGTTTATTGGGTTAACCCCAACTGAAGAAGAACATCGAGCCATTTATTATGTGGCTGATGCGTTATTAGATTCCTATCCCTATAATGGAGGAACCCATAATTTAGAAGCACTTTCTGCCAATTTACCTATAGTTACTCGTGCTGGAGAACAATATCTTTCCCGAATGGGTTATTCGTTTTTAAAAGCCGTTAATTTAGAGATCGGTATCGCTTGGAGTTGGGAAGAATATACAGAATTAGGGATTAGATTGGGTTTAGATGGAAATTTACGCGATCAAATTAAATCCCATTTAATTCAATCTCAAAATCCTGACTCTTTAGCTCCGTTATGGAATCCTAAAAAATTAGCTAAGGAAATGTATGATATTTTTTGGAAACTTTATAGGGAATAGGCAATAGTTTTTATAAACTTATGGAATAGCAAAACAATGATGTTGTAACAATTACCACTCGTGGACACTCAATCATCACTAACGCGCCCACTCGACAGCATCATTAATATCCTGTTCATTCAGATTCAAAGTCGCTAATTTAGCCCGTACAGCATCAGCCTCCTGAATTTTTACCGGAGTCAAAATAATTTGTCCACCTTCTACCTTAACTTCAAAATATTCAGCCTCCCCGATGGCTTGAGTTATACTTTTAGGTAGAGTAAGCTGATTTTCAGTAGTCAACTTAGCAAGCATAGTAATATTCTTAATTATTTACTATTTATTATCTGTTATTCATGCTCAATTGTCAATTATGCACGAAACCAAACTGCAAGATAAATTAATCAAATAATAGCAGGGAACAAGGAACAGTTCTTTATCAGTAGTGAACAGCCTTAATTTTTGATACAATAACAATCACGCCCTTGTTTTTTAGCATTGTACAACGCTTGATCCGCCAGTTCAATTAATTGATCCGGCTTAACCTCTAAGGTTGGAATCATCGAAGCAATTCCTAAACTGACAGTCACCATTTCTTTAACTCCCGATTTGATATGGGGAATTGCCAAACGATAAATAGCTTGCTGAATACGTTGTGCTACCAGAACTCCAGCCTCTAAATCTGTCTTCGATAGGAGAACAACAAATTCCTCGCCTCCGTAACGAGCCACAAGGTCAATGGGACGCCGGAGATCGAGGTGGCGAGTCGATTGATAAACCGCTTGTGCAACCCGGAATAGGCAATCATCCCCCGCTAGATGGCCGTAGCAGTCGTTATAGGCTTTGAACCCATCGAGATCGAACATAATCAAGGTCAGGGGTTGTTGTTGTCTGATCAAAGCCTGCCATTCTTCTTTCAAACGCGAATCAAAACAACGACGGTTAGCTACTTTTGTTAAACCATCCAGATTTGCCAGTTGTTGTAATTTTTGATTGGCATCTTGGAGGGCTAGTTCCATATTTTTACGCGCTGTAATATCACGAATCGTAATCGCAAAACCATCCCCTAACTTGACCGCAACGAAGTGATACCAACGAGGTTCTATTGAGGGATAATAAATATCTTGTTCTAAAGATTCACCCGTTTCAACTGTTCTAACAAAACGATAAAATAGTTCGGGTTGAATTCGGTTGAGGAGCTTTTTTAGAATTAATTTACCCATGATATCGTCACGATTGTGTTCAAAAGCTCTCGCTAGTATCGGATTAACGACTAAGCAGCGAAAATCTTTGATCTCCCCGCTTGAAGGTTCCCGCACAGCTTGCATAGCAGCAATACCATCAAGGGAACTATTTAAAATACTGGATAGTAACGCCCGCGATTGATACAATACCTCCTCGGCTTCCCTGCGCTTAATAATTTCTTGTTCGAGAAGCCGTTGCTGTCGTTGACTCGTTAATTGATTTTCCAAACGGGCTACCACTTCTTCCACTTGAAAGGGTTTGGTGATATAGTCTACACCGCCAGATTCAAAGGCTTTGACCTTATCAAAAACATCATTTAAAGCACTAATGAAAATAATCGGAATATTGCGTAAGTCTTGATCTGCTTTGATGGTCTGACAGACTTGATAGCCATCCATTTCTGGCATTTTAACGTCTAAAAAAATCACCTCCGGTCGCTTCACCTTCACGGTTTTAAGCGCCATTCGCCCACTGGTGACACTCCGAACGGTATAGCCGAGTTTAATCAGCAAATCGCTTAATAGTTGCAGATTTTCTGGAAGATCATCGACTAGGAGGATATTTCCTTTCATAATTAATCAGAGGTTCAACTAATTCAACAATTTGCTCAAATTGAAATTTCCGTACAAGTTGTGTTAGGGATTGTATCATAAAAATCTGGGTATCGGGAATTTGGGTGATCAATTGCATCAAAACTTGGACATCGGCTTCAAGCGCCGCTTGATAGAGTTGAGAAATCCAGTCCTGAGACATTACTGTTTCTGTCCATGATAGACATTCTCATTTCCATCCCCAGGAAATAATGCGGTTAGGAGAATTGGAAAGGGTGTCATAAAAAACTATCATCTTAATTTGATGCCAACCGTAAAATAAAAGGTTGTTCCATTATTAACATTAGAATTAAACCAAATTAATCCGCCATGACGATGAATAATACGTTCAACGATTGATAAGCCAATTCCTGTTCCTTGAAACTGAGCATCAGTATGTAACCGCTTAAAAGGAGTAAAAATCTCACCTGCCTTAGACATATCAAAACCTGCGCCATTATCCTTCACAAAATATACTAACTGTGAAGGTGGCTTCAACATAGTTTCTAATTGAGAACTAAAATAAGGTTGACAATCCTTTGATAATTGTTCTCGATGTTCTTGATTAGCCATTGACAAAACGCCAAATTCAATTTGAGGTTTTTCTTTCTTTAAAGTATACTTCCAAGCATTACCGATTAAATTTTCTAAAGCAATTTCTAAAAGACTGCTATCGCCGTTAGCTGTAATGTTTTGATTAATAATTAATTCCACTTTTCTTCCTGGTTGACGAAATTGAAGTTTCGTTATGATTTCATCAACCATACCACTCAAGTTGACTGAAGTGATTGTCATTTGAGAGACTTTAAGTTGAGATAAAATCAACAAATCATCAATAATTTGTATCATGCGCTTAGTAGATTTATGAATCAATTCGAGAAACTTTTGACCCTGTTCATTTAATTGATCGCTATATAGAGATATTAATAAATCATTGGATGAAGTAATAGTACTTAGAGGATTGCGTAAATCATGGGCAACTGTATAATTAAAAGATTCCAACTCTTTGTTAGCTTGTTCTAAATTTAACTCCATATTTTTACGCTCAGTAATATCTCGAATAATAATAGCAAAACCATCCCATAACTTGACCGAAATCAAGTGATACCAGCGAGGTTCTATTGAGAAATAATAAACATCTTGTCCCCAAGATTCACCCGTTTCAACCGTTCTAACAAAACGATAAAATAGTTCGGGTTGAATTCGGTTGAGGAGCTTTTTTAGAATTAATTTGCCAATCATATCTTCCCGATTGCGTTCAAAGATTCTCGCCAGTATCTGGTTGACGACTAAGCACCGAAAATCTTTGATTTCCCCACTTGAAGGCTCCCGCACGGCTTCCATAGCAGCAATACCATCAAGGGAACTATTTAAAAGACTTGATAGCATCGATCGCGATTGATATAGTAACTCCTCGGTTTCCTTGCGCTTAATAATTTCTTGTTCGAGAAACCGTTGCTGTCGTTGAATTGTTAATTGACTTTCCAAACGGGCTACCACTTCTTTCACTCGTAAGGGTTTGGTAATATAGTCTACACCTCCAGATTCAAAGGCTTTTACTTGATCAGAAACATCATTTAAACCACTAATAAAAATAATCGGAATATTGCGTAACTCTTGATCTGCTTTTAGGGATTTACAGACTTGATAGCCATCCATTTCTGGCATATTAACATCTAAAAAAATAATATCAGGTCGCTTCACCTTCACGATTTTGAGCGCCACTTGGCCACTGGTGACAATCTGAACTGTATAGCCGAGTTCAATCAGTAAATCACTTAATAGTTGCAGATTTTCTGGAAGGTCATCGACTAGGAGGATATTTTCTTTCATAATTAATCAGAGGTTCAACTAATTCAACAATTTGCTCAAATTGAAATTTCCGTACAAGTTGTGTTAAGGATTGTATCATAAAAATCTGGGTATCGGGAATTTGGGTGATCAATTGCATCACAACTTGGACATCGGCTTCAAGTGCCGCTTGATAGAGTTTAGAAATCCAGTCCTGAGACATTACTGTTAACGCATCGGAGATTAGCTCCTCTTTTAAGACAGGATTTAAGGTGGGTTGTGTTTCTGCATAGATATATTTGACTCCTAAATGTTTAGTTAATGCCTCAAAAATACTCTGTCCTGTAAACGGTTTACGAAGAAAATCATCACATCCGGCTGATAAGATAATGGCTTTTTCTTCTTCTAAAACACTAGCTGTTAAAGCAATAATCGCTGTAGCATTGCCTTTTGTAGTCGATTTAATATATTTAGTCGCTTCATATCCATCCATCACAGGCATTCGCATATCCATCCAAATTAAATGGGGTTCCCATTCATCCCAAATCGCGATCGCTTCTAGTCCATTACTGGCTTCTTTTAACTCAAATCCCAAGGGTTCTAAAAGTTTAATTAATAATTTACAATTAATTTCTTTATCATCAACGGTCAGAATTTTATAGGTCGGCTGACCGGGAGCTAAAGCCAGAACTTGGGGATGGTCTTCTGTACTCTTGCTAACGATTTCTTTACCCAATTTTGCCTGAATATAAAATTGAAAGGTTGTGCCTTTTCCTAATTCACTTTCAACAGAAATATCACCCCCCATCAGTTGCACAAATTTGCGACTGATTGCTAACCCTAAACCCGTTCCTTCCTGCATTTCTTTTCCCGCTTGGGCTTGGGTAAAGGCTTCAAATAGTTTAGGTAATTCTTCGGGGTCAATTCCTACTCCAGTATCACACACCTGAAAATGGAGATTAAACATATCGGTTGTTTCTTGATCTCCCCGAAAGACATGGAGCATGATTTGACCATCTAAGGTAAATTTAATGGCATTACTGAGTAAATTGATGATCACCTGACGTAGTTTGACTTCATCGGTATAGATATAATTAGGGACATTTTCATGACGCTGAAAAATCAGTGTCAAGCCCGCAGATGTTGCTCGTAGATGCAGCATATTTTCTAAATCATCAAGTAGGCAATAAAGATCAAAATATCGAGGATTGAAGGTGGTTTTTCCTGCTTCAATTTTTGATAAATCCAGAATATTATTAATCAGCGTTAATAAATAATCACCACTGCGATAAATAATAGCAGCATTTTCGTGATGTTCCTGGGGTAAGTTGGTAGCGCGTAGTATTAATTGGGAAAACCCTAAAACAGCATTGAGGGGCGAGCGCAATTCATGACTCATATTAGCAATAAATGAACTTTTCGCTTGATTCGCAACTTCAGCTTTCTCTTTAGCCATTGCTAGTTGTGCCGTGCGTTCATCTACCCGATTTTCTAAAGTTTCAAAAGAGGTTTGTAACTCAAAAGCCATTAGATTAAAAGAATCAGTGAGAGTGATTACCTCAGCAATGCCTTGGGTTTTGACACGCTGACTAGCCTGATTTTCGTCTGTGGTAAAATTTTGCCACTCACCCTTTGCCATTGCCTGACTTGCTCGATTTAAACGCAAAATTGGATGAGTAATCCAGCGAGCAGTAACAATACCAATGCCTATAGTAACGAGGAGAGTAATAGCCGAGAGCAATACCGTTAGTCTGGCATTTTTCTCAATTTCTGTCATAAAGTCAGAGTCTGGGATGACTACCACCAACAACCAATCTAAACCGTATTGATCTCGGTAAGGCTTGATGTGAGCAAACAGCGTTTTCCCTGCAAATGGAACTTGCAAGTTAAGATCAGTTTTAATTTGGTGAAGATCGCCATATTGTTGTTGCAGTTGATGGGCGATCGCCCTTGTCCAAGCATCTTGACTTTGCATGGCAGGTAAGCGGATTGGTTTTCCTTTGTCATCCTTAAGACAGGGAGTTTCTAGGGTTGAAGTTGCAACTAAATCACCTCCATAATCAATGATAAATGTTTGTCCTAAAGGCGAAAATTTTAGATTATTTAAAAATGTACTAATTCCATCTAAAGTTATGCCACTGTTAAAAACACCTTGAAGTTTTCCCTGAGCATCATAAACTGGAACAATAGCACTAAGACCCAAAGTGACTGGTGCTTTATAAACATAAATCTGCGACCAATTTTGTCCGCTCGCTACTTTGCCATCCTTATACCAATCCGTTTCTCGTGTATCTACTAATGCCTGAAACTTGACTAATTTTTTACTTTTACCTTGAGAATCCAATAGATAGTATTTACGTTTTTTAATGTCTGGTAGCCTATTTTCTTGAAAAAATACTGTCCCTTTTTGCAGATTTTCTCCGCTTAACTGACGGGTTACAGCCAAAAAATCTGGACTGAGAATACGTTGATAGGAGATCATTTCTCCTTGGGTATTGGCAAACATATTCAATGTGAGATGGGGAGATAAATTGATCTGTTGCCAAAAATACTTCCGCAGGGATTCAAAGTCATTCAGGCTAATCACACCCTGTTGGAAAGCCTGATAATTAACTGCTACGGTTTGCCTTTGAATTTCCAAGGTCTGATCGAGGTAATCTTTAATGCGATTTCCTGCTTGATCCATCACCTGATTGGCTAAGTTTTTTACAGCTTGTTGGCCACTCTGATAAGACAAATAACCGACCAATCCCACTGCCCCGACAATTTGCAATACAAAGGGGACAATTAACACTAATCTCAGGGGAATTTGTCGGGTTTTTGGGGATTTATTGGGGAGATAGTTAATCATGGGTGATCAAGAGTTTAATTAGGTCAATCAACTGCTGAAATTAAAATTTTCGCACAATTATCGTAATGTCGTTGTCATTAGATTATGTTAAAATAATCTAATCAGAGATTACTTACCAATAAAGCAACCATGACCAGTAAAACAAAAAGTACGACTCCGCGTAACACACTAAATTTGCGGATTAAGCCAGAAGAACGTAATTTGATAGATATGGCAGCCAAAGTTCAAGGTAAGAATAGAACAGATTTTATTTTAGAAGCTGCGCGGAGTGCTGCTGAGGAAACTTTGCTGGAACGTACTATTTTTTGGGCTAGTCCAGAGGTATATGCAGAATTTATTGCGCTTTTAGATGCACCACCACAACCTAATGAACGTTTACGCAAAACAATGCAGACGACCGTACCTTGGGATTAAGAGCAGAATATTACCTTTATTTTCTGTAGTCAGCCCTTAAGGGCTAACTACAAGGGTTTTTGACCGGGAACCCCAACATTTCGAGGATATTGTTTAGGCGTGGGTTTAACTTTTTTTATCCATACACAGTGGCGAATACTTTGGGTTAAAGGAGTGGTAAAAGCATCGACAGATTCTATAATTCCTCCTAATTGTTTCACCGCCGATGTTAACTGTTTTTCTTCTTCTGTTGTCCAGTGACCGCGATAGAGAATCCCTAACCCTCCAATGGTTAATAAAGGCAGTGAATATTCTGCACAAACCGATAGAGGAGCAACGGCTCTTAACAGAGCAAACTGATAGGATTCTCGATGTTTATGGTGTTGACCGAGAGCTTCTGCTCTGCCCACCCAAGGAATAGTATTTTTGATGTTTAATTGCTCTAAAATACTGGTCAAGGCATTAATTTTTTTGCGAGTTGAATCTAATAAAGTAACTGAACAATCCGGTAAAGCTAAAGCCACCGGAATTCCTGGAAAACCTCCTCCGGTACCAATATCAATAATTTTTGTACCGGGATGGGTGGAAATTTTTCCTGATAATAAAGGGGAAATTCCTCGGAGGGAATCCCATAAATGTTTTTCCCAAAATTCATCAGGATCAGTTAAGCGAGTTAAGTTAAGCTGTTGATTAAACTCGACAATTAACTGATATAAACCTTGAAATAAATCCTGTTGTTCAGGAGTAGGTTGCCAATTTAAGGTATCCTGCCAAATTGCAGTCATTTCGGGCAATTGAGGAAAGGGGATTTCATTCATATAACAGGGAATAGGGAATAGGGAATAGGGAATAGGGAATAGGGAATAGGGAGGAAAAGATTTCATCGTCTAGGTTTGAGGATCAGTCTTTGTCCTAACAGCCTGGGCAGTTGCTATAATTCACTAAAAATTAAGCTTTAGGAGAAGCAACTATTTTGGGTTGGTTTTCCATTGCCATTGTTTTCAAATCAAGGGAAGTTAAATCACCGTGTTTCAAAGACCAACAACGATCTGCCAGACTAAAAAGTTCTCTGGCGTCATGGGTAACAACTAATAACGTCCAATGTTTTTTTAATTTACCTAACAAATTAATTAATTGTTGTCGCATTGACCAGTCTAAACCTGCGGTGGGTTCATCTAACATTAAAATATGCGGTTGGCGAATTAATTGTACCGCTAATGCTAGACGTCGTTGCTGTCCGCCGCTGAGGGAATGGGGAGCAGCCTGTAAGGATAAATGGCTAAGTCCCACTTCATCTAAGGCTTGATGAACCTGATCTGAACCTAACTCTGGATGACCCAAGCGTAACTCGTCTAAAATTGTTCCGCCACAAAAATGCCGTTCTGGGAATTGAAACACTAAACCTACAAGCTGTTGTAAGTGTTCTGAGGTTAATTCTTGCTGCCGCCAACAAATATTTCCCTTCGTTTTTTCAGCTAAACCCGCTAAAATTTCCAGTAATGTACTTTTCCCCGAACCACTAGGCCCAATAATCAGTCCCATTTGCTGCGGTGCCAGTTCTAAGTTAATTTGGGTTAAAATCGGGTTGTCGCTAGCGGCGGGATGATAAACTAAGTTTTTGATATAAAGCATCACAAAAAGAACACAAATAAAATGAGAAGTTCATCTGAAAAAATCAAGCAAGAGGAACGGTTTAATGCCCAATTACCTTAGTTTAGATTATAGCACAATCAGGCGATTATTGTTACCATTTTTCTCAATAATTCCTGAGTTTACCCTTGCATAAAGCCAAGAAAAAATTTAAGATTGATAAAAAGCAGATAGAAAGATAGCCGTGAGTTGGCTTTTGTTCAGTGTTCTGTTTGGACTTTAAAAATAGGATGAAAACGATGATCATTTATTCTCGGTGTAAAAGTCAGAAATTTCGCCCAATCCTGAAAAGAATTATCCTGGGAATCAGTGCAGGTTTGATGGTATTGAGTTTAGATGTTAATCTCAGTTTAGCTGCTGATCCCTTCCGCAAAGATGATCCTCGCCCGATCGGAAATCAAACAGAAGCTGGTTTTAAATCTCTGTTTGAACGCGGAAATTATAAACAAGCAAAACAAGATTTAGAACAGGCTAAATCTCAAGAACCAAATGAACCATTAGCTTATGCTCTCTTAGCTTCTTTAGCCTACCAAGATCAGGATTTTAATTCCTTAAAAACCTATAGCGATAAAACCTTAGAAGCCGCTAAATTATTAAGTACAAAAGACCCTTTACGGGGTAATCTTTATATTGCGGTGGGTTTATTTTTACAGGGGGGTCATACTTTAGTCACAGAAGGTACATTGAAAGGCGCTCCTAAAGCCTTAAATCAACTCCAAGAGGTGTTAAAATCCTTAAATGTCGCTGAAAAAATTGATCCTCAAGATCCCGAATTAAATTTAATTCAGGGATATATGGATTTATTATTATCCTTGAATCTACCCTTTGCTGATTCCCAAAAAGCCATTAACAAACTTGAAAAACAAGCTAAACCCAGTTATTTAGCCTATCGAGGAATTGCCATTGCCTATCAAAACTTAGATGAATATGATCAAGCGTTGAGTTATGCAGAAAAAGCCTTATCTGAAGCTCCAAATCATCCAGAAGTGTTATATTTGAAAGCGCAAATATTAGCGGAACAGGGAAAAAAACTCAAAGCAACGAATCCAAATACAATTCCTTCACAGTTACAGGAAGCCCAACAATATTTTACTCAATCTTTAGGTCAATCTAATCAACTTCCTAAACGGTTAGTCGCTCAAATTTTTTATGAACAATGCAAAAATTTAAACCGCATTGATAATCAAGGACGTCCCTGTGATCCATTGCGAGATACAATTAAAGATGCTAATGGTCTTTGGGGGCCAACTGCAAATCAATTACCACCCTTATAACCCTTTATTATTATGGAAGTTCTGTTTAGAGAATGTAATCCTTTTGATATTTGGATTTGGCTACAATTTCAAACCGTCCCCTCCCGGAGTGAACGGGATTATATTGAGGAAGTGTTTGATTCTTGGTTCCTATTAGGAAAAATGGGAGGATTTAACGCCGAAAATCTACAGGTTCAGGACACAGGTATTGACCTAAATTATATGACTTATGATGATGCAATTGTTGACAATAGTATGATGGCACTTATGCACAATATGGGAGAAATCGAATATGAGGGAGTATGGGCGCGGTGTTGGTTTGATTTGGGAACCAGTGATGCTTTTGCTCTGGATGTTTTAATCAATACCTTTCGTCAATTGAGTCAAGAATATGTGATCATTGAAAAACTAATTATTGGCGGTGAAAATGAAGATTGGCCGATTGAAAAAGATGTTTATCAATCCAGTGTAGGCGATTATAATTAGTAGAGATGCGCCATGGCGCGTCTCTACGTTATCCTGCTTTTAGTTATGTCTAAACCAAGTAAAATTCGAGTGTTAGCATTAGGATTAATTCAAAATAGCGATCGCATTTTCGTTTCCCAAGGTTATGATAAGATTAAACAACAAACCTTCTATCGAGCGTTAGGAGGAGGTATTGACTTTGGAGAATTAAGCATTGATGCCTTAAAACGAGAATTTCAAGAAGAAATTCAAGCCGAATTAACAAATATTCATTATTTAGGATGTTTAGAAAATATTTTCGTTTACGAGAAAAAGAGTCAACATGAATTAATTCAACTCTATCGATGTGATTTTGTTGATATTAAATTTTACGAAATTGAAGAACTAGAATTTCTGGAAAAAAAACGCAAGAAAAAAGCATTATGGGTTCCTATAGAACAGTTTAAATCAGGAGAGTTGATTCTATTTCCTGAACAATTTTTAGAATATTGTTAGTTAGAATTAACACAAAAATCAACGTAATTTTATTGAGTTTATATGACGGAAAATGCAGATTTTGAACTAAAAAACCGCGAAAAAGATAAAGAACTAAAACGAAAGCAAAAGCGAATATCCTTCTGGGTGAAGGACATTACTGTATTTATAGTCGCTCTTGTCATAATTTTGCTAATTGACTTTTATTCATTCACAATTCTACAAAAAGGTAGTACCTCTGAAGGAGAAATGAGATTTGCGATCGCATCTCTTTCTTCTACAGTTATCGGACTTCTGAGCTACATGGTGGGTAGAGCTAGTAAGTCGGGATAACCAGGGTCAGTGTTTTTAGACAATTGTTAGTCTTAAACCTAGCTGGAATGTAGAAAATGGCTGTGGAAACGGTTAAATTTATAGTCTACAATCTACAAATATATTGAGGTTCAGAGATAGCATCTGAGGACATCCTGAACTTTTCCATCCTTTTCTATCCTGACTTGCTGAAAAAGATCATATCCAGTCAGACGTGACGTTTGAGAACTCCTGAACTTATCCCTATCGACGGTTTTCTGGATATAGAAGACACTTAAAGATAGATGGATACATGAACTAGGGTTCATTAGAGGGGTAAGACCATGATCAGAACCGTTTTAGTGGTTGAAGATAATCTCGTTAACTGGAAACTGTTTGAACGCATTTTAACCAGACGGGGCGGGTTATTAGCGAAACACACCGAAGATGTGGAAACCGTGATGCAAATGGCGACTAACAAGCAAGCGGATCTAATTTTAATGGATGTGTCTTTAACGAATAGTTATTATGACGGGAAAGCTGTTGATGGGATTAAAATTACCCAAATGTTAAAAGCTAACCCCGAAACGGCACAACTTCCCGTTATTTTAGTTACTGCTCATGCTACCACAGGCGATCGGGAAAACTTTTTAGCCCGAAGTGGGGCTGATGATTATATTCCCAAACCTATTATTGATCATAAAGCCTTCGTTGAACAAATTAAATCGAGACTGCCCTTAGATGACTAAAGGAAACATTGATTTTCTAACCATAAATGTTGTCAACAATCATGATCTTACCAGAGTGCGTTATTCTTCAACATGAAGCTGCGAATTCAACAACTTCTTCCGAACGTTTAGTCGAACTCGCTCAAAAAAGTATAGAATTAGCGCGACTGGTTGCCAATAATTCTAACGCACCGACAGAGGTATTAAAAACCTTGGGAATGAGTGCGGATTTAACAACTCGTCCCCATCTATCTCCCCTCAATTCTAACAGCATCAGTCCTTAATTTCACACAAACCCTAATACCCCCATTTCTGTCTTAAAAACCCTGGCTGTTGATTCCAATCCTCAAGTTCAAGATGCTGCTAAAATTCAATTACAAGGTTATGCCAAGTCCTCTGTCATCTCGGCTTAAATTCTTGAGGAATACTATATCAAATTAAACTGTAGGCTACTCCATCAAGGCGCACGCACCCAAAAACGCCTTTAACAAAACTTCTTTAGCAATAAATTCTACCACATTAATACTAACAGAATTTCCCAATTGATAATAAGCCTTATCATCATGATAATGTAGATAAAATTGATCAGGAAAACCTTGTAAACGAGCCGCTTCACGGGGCGTAATTCGACGAACACGATGATTATGGTAAACCCCTAACTTATTCGCATCACTGGCTACCAAAGTTACAGCAATTGATTCAGGATCTAAAAATTTATATACCTCAAAGGAAAAATTACCACTGACAGGTTTATATTGATGATTAATAACTTTAAGATATTTTTTATTGACTAATGACTGAAGAAGATCATCTAAATTAGGAGGATTAAAAAACGTAGCGATTTGAGCTTTAGTTAAAAGTTTTCCATCTTGTTCCTCCCCAAACTCTTTATTTCGTCTTTTCAAAATAAAACAATTCATTAACTCAATTTCCTGGGGACTACATTCTCCTTTTAAACCCAATTCCCAAGAGTGTATGGAGTTTCCCCCGCGATAATCAATTAATTTTTTTCCATGTAGCTTTTCTAAATCACCGTTCAAATATTTTTTTAACTGTTCAATAAAAATAGGAGAACAATCATATTTAGGGTCAGGATCATCTTCTAAAATTGTTTTGACACTGGAAAATTGATGCTGTTGAAATAGAGAAAGTTGCTGGATATAAGAATGAGAATCCTGTGGCCCTGTATCAGAGATAATATTGAATTTAGGTGATTGTCCTAATACGGCAATGATGTAAGCTCTTAATCGATTTTGAGGTAAACCAAAATTGCAGCTATTCAATAAAAACAATTGAAAACTATAGCCTCTTTTTTTGATTTCATATTCTATAGTTTTAATAGTTATACCTTTGTAATTGGTCAGAATTCCTCGTACATTCTCTAATATTATAATCTGAGGTTTATTGGTATCTATTAATCTCATAATCTCAAAAAATAATATTCCTCTCGTATCTCCAAAGCCTTCTTTTTTACCCGCATAAGAAAAAGATTGACAAGGAAAACCTGCCAGTAAAACATCATGTTCTGGTAATTGTTCAATTGTTCTAATATCACCTAAAGCATTTTCTTTAAAATTAGCTTGATAAACCCATCTTGAATCTTGATTAATCTCACTACTCAGTAAACATTGGGGTTTAAATCCTAATGATGAAGCTGCTGTTTCAAACGCGAGTCTGATTCCCCCAATTCCGGCAAATAAATCAATGAATTTAATCGTTTTCATTGTTTTCATTTGAGGTCGAGAAGCCAGTGTTTGAAAAACGGATTTAGCAACCGCTTGAACTTGCCAGGGAGCCTCTGATGCTGTGAAACGTTCATACAAATCATTAGGAATATTATGATTAAACTCTTCTAAAACTGTTAAAAGACCAATAATTAAATCAATCTCTTGTAAATCTGCACTTCTTAAACGCTGTAAAATTGGATTAATAGCCTCATAAATAGGAATAGAAGCCAAACAACTAGCGACTAAACAAGGATATTGTTGATCATCAATAATCGCCTGTAATAAGTAACTCACTCCGACTTGAGAACCCAAGCGTAATAAAACAATTGCTGATAAAAGTTTGAGTTCTGAATTTTCAGTTTCTTGAAACAGTGTTTCCAAGTGAGGAACAAGGATAGAACCAAATTGATACAAATGTTCTGCAATCAGAAAGGGATTATTACTGGTTTTAAAGGTTTCCAAAACCTTCATCGCTAAAACTTGTACGATATCGGCTGCTTGTTCCACCGCTAAAACTTGCACGATATCGGCTGCTTGTTCCACCGCTAAAACTTGCACGATATCGGCTGCTTGTTCCACCGCTAAAACTTGTGTTTCAAGTTTAGATGAATCCAAATCTTCAAGCACTAAAGTTAAGTTTACTTGGTTCATGGTCGAACCCTCATTACTAAAAATTTACCGTTTGAAAACGTGGTCTGGGGTGGAATTGTATATATACTACCACTGGGTTTAAATAGATTATGACACATTTTAACAGATTTAACTCTGATCTTGTTGTCAATTAAAGCTGTTTCCTCAGAAAATTGAATAACAAATTTCTGCTTTTCTCCAAAAACACCGATTTGCTCTAAATCTCCTGCTGTAGCATCAGAACCCAAATCTGTGATAAAAATATCACCAGGTTCTTTAGCCAAGAATGGGTTAGAACCCTTTCCAAATGTTAGCGTATTAACAATAACGGGCTGATCTACATCAAGACGCTCACCGAAAATCCCTGTAATTCCGGTGAATCCTTCAGCATTGGTAAAATGGCTAAATATACGTCCTTTACCTAAATCTGGATTTGTCCAAGGGAATAACAATTTTAATTGTATCATAAACAACGCAGATAATCGCAATTTTTGAATAAAAATTAATCAGTTTTTAAACTGTCTCATAAACTTTTGATCAATATAATCTTTCCATCGCCATAACAACGAATATGGCCCTATATTCAACCCTGCTTTAGAAGCGATCGCTTTTTGATCTCCTGTCCCAATTAAAATTAAAAATTCTTTTTGAGGGATAAACGGTTTTAGGGGTTTTGCTTGTAAACTTCGTTTTAAATTTTCTAATAATGGTTGACCTTGACGCACCGCAAAAACTCCCGCTTTGGGTCGGGGATAATTAATCATTGTGGCGATATCTCCGGCGGCGAAAACTTGGGGATGGGAAACAGATTGTAAGTTATCATTGACTAGAATAAATCCTCGTTCATCTGTTGTTAGTCCTGCTTGTTTTAACCAGGGGGATGCTGATGCTTGTGTTACCCAAAAAATGCGATCGCATTCTAGGGTTAATCCTGATTTACAGTTAATTATTTTAATAGAATTTTGAGTCTCGTCAACTTGATCAACTGTTTCATTAAAGTGTAAATGAATCTTAAGCTTTTTAAGCAAACTTTCTACTTTTCGACTTAAGGAAGGGTGACGTTCTGATAATAACCGTTTACCGCTATGAATTAGATGTAATTCTAACTGATTTAAGGGTTGATTGGCTTGTTGATAAATTTGAGTGAGATGGCTGTGAATATTAAAAGCTAATTCAACACCTCCCGCACCTCCTCCAACAATCGCTAACCGGATTTTTTGTTGAGGATTTTGCTGAATTTCATTAACTAATTGATGCCAATATTGCAAAAAGTTAGAGATAGGTTTAACAGGAATAGTATGTTTGGTTGCACCCGGAATAGTTGAGATTGTGGGAGTGCTACCAATATCAATCGATACAATATCAAAAGAAATGGGGGCATTATTTTTACAAATAACCAGATTTTTTTCTAAATCTAAACCGATGGCTTGATCAACATAAATTTTAGCTTGGGCAAATTCGGCTAAGGACGGTAAATCTATATGGCATTGATCAAAGGTATAAAATCCCGCAATATAACCGGGTAACATTCCTGAATATGGGGTTTGATCTACATCCGTAATTAAGGTTAATTCAACGTCCGATAAGGGATTGATCCCCCATTGTTTGAGAGCGATCGCATGGCTATGTCCTCCACCAATTAAAACGAGTTTTTTCATATTTTAAAATTATCAATATTAATCTAAATATTTTAACCGTAGGATGGGCTATGCCCATCTCTTTTATTCATCTCTTAATTGAATGATGATGAAATTTGATGATGGAATTTGATGATGATGGTGGGCATAGCCCACCCTACTTTAATTTGGAGAGGGAGGGAACAGCCGATAATAGGGTTTGGGTGTAGGGATGTTGAGGATTTGTAAATAGGTCTTCTGTTGCTTCTAATTCAACAATTTTACCCTCATTCATTACTGCAATTCGATTACATAAAAACCTCGCTACCCATAAATCATGGGTAATAAATAAATAGGTTAAATTAAACTCTCGTTTTAATTCTAACATTAATTCTAAAACTTGAGCTTGAACACTGGCATCTAACATACTGACAGGTTCATCACAAATCAATAATTGGGGATGAGTCATTAAGGCTCTAGCGATCGCAACTCGTTGTTGTTGTCCGCCGGATAATTCCCCTGGATAGCGTTGATAATATTCCTTTGTTGGTGTTAATCCTACCCGGTCTAACATAGCTAAAACCTGTTTTTTTGCCTCCTCTGGTGTTGCTAATTTATGAATTAAAAGCGGATCAGCAATACTTTCGCCAACGGTCATCATGGGGTTTAAACAAGCATGGGGATCTTGAAATACCATTTGCATTTGACGACGATATTTTCGTACCTGTTCACGGGATAATTTAGTTAAATCAGTGCCTAAAAATTCGACACTGCCGTTCGTTGCCCGAATTAGTTGTAAAATCGTCCGAGAGAGGGTACTTTTTCCACAACCTGACTCTCCGACTAAACCTAATATTTCCCCTGGATATAATTCTAAATTAATCCCATCAACGGCTTTAATTACGGATTTCTTTTGTTTGGAAAACAATTGTTGTAAAAAGCTCGATTCTAGGGTATAATGTTGTTGTAAATTTTTAAGGGATAACAAAGGTTGACCAGAAGATCCAGGGGTTTCTAAAGTCGGATTTGCTGCTTTATTTTCAATATCCTGTAAATGTAACGCTGATTTTAATAAAGATTGGGTGTAGGGATGTTGAGGCGATTGAAAAACCGTTTGAGATGAACCCATTTCTACCATTTTCCCTTGGTACATGACAGCAATTTTATGGCAATATTCTCCAACCATTGCTAAATCATGGGAAATTAATAAAATAGCGGTTCCCCGTTGTTCACAAAGTCGAGTTAATTCCTTTAAAATTTGAGCCGAAACCGTGACATCTAAACTGGTGGTAGGTTCATCCGCAACGATTAATTTAGGGTCAAGTAATAAAGCTAAAGCGATCGCAACTCGTTGACGCATTCCGCCACTAAATTCATGGGGATATTGTGACCAACGATTTGCAGGAATTTTCACCGCTTCTAATATTTCTAAAGCTTTATTTTTAGCTTGAGAATTTGATAATTGCGGACGATGGGCTTTTAAAGTTTCTAAACAATGATCGCCAATGGTCATTAACGGGTCAAGGCGAGTCATCGGATCTTGAAATATTAAAGCAACCGCTTCCCCGCGAAACTGTCGCAACCGTTTTGCATCCATCCCAAACACGGGTTGTCCTTCAAATCTCACTTGTCCCTCAATTTCGCTCGTGTTGGGTAACAACCGCATCACCGCCCGTCCAATGGTAGACTTCCCACAACCGGACTCCCCCACCAGTCCTAGACGTTCTCCCGGTTGTAGGGAAAAGGAGACATCATTCACAGCCCAACTTTGCGGAGTTCGGGAGTGGGGATAAGCAACCCTCAAATGTTCAACATCAAACAAACTTGGCATAAGGTGACAGGGGATAGATCAGTTCTGGGTTAATTGTTTATTGTTCACGGTTGAGGGGTGATTGGCAATAGGGTATTGGCTGTTAACAGTCAACGGTCAACTAACAACCATTATCTTGTATAGTTAACATGGGGAACCCTGCACTTATATCATCAATTTTGACAATGATACAACAGCTTAAAACAATATTAAATTGGGGAAACTTATTACCAGGATTCGTAATTTCCCTGCTTTTAACGGTTATCGTTGGATTTTGGGCAACTCCAGCTTTAGCAACGGGGGTTTATCAAGTTCCGGCGTTATCCTCTGGGAATGAAACTTGGGTTGTGGAAATGGATGACGTTCTCAGCCGGAGTACGAAAGGACGTTTAAATAATACCTTATCGGACTTAGCAAAAAACACAGGTTATGAAGTTCGATTTTTGACCGTTCACCGTTTAGATTATGGCGAAACCATTGATAGTTTTGCGGAAAAAGTGTTTAAAAAATGGTTTCCGACTCCAGAAACCGCCGCGAATCAAACCTTGTTAGTTTTGGATACAATCAACAATAATACTGCCATTCAAACCGGAGAAAAAACCCAATCCTTATTAACGGATGAAATTGCTGAAAGTGTCGCTCAAGAAACTCTAAAATATCCCCTTCGTCAAGGAGGTAAATATAATGAGGCGTTTATTGCAGCGAGCGATCGCATTGCTACTGTCTTATCAGGAGAACCTGATCCCGGCCCACCCACAGAAACAGAAACTATTAATGTTGACAGTACCTTTAAATCCGCCGAAGAAACGAACGATACCAGTGCTACAATTATCGTTGTGGTATTGTTAGTTGTGGCGACGATTGTTCCCATGGCAACCTATTATTATTTCCAAGGAAATCGTAGCTAAGAATCAGTTATCAGTTATCAGTTATCAGTTATCAGTCTAAGCTCAATATCTAATTCATCTAAATAAAAATAAAATGCAATTTATTGATCAAGTTGAAATTGAAGTTGAAGGCGGGAAAGGAGGCGATGGTATCGTTGCCTTTCGACGGGAAAAATATGTTCCGGCTGGGGGGCCGGCGGGTGGTAATGGTGGCAAAGGCGGATCAGTAATATTAGTCGCCGTTGAACATCTACAAACCCTGTTAGATTTTCAATATAATCATAAATTTCAAGGGGAGCATGGCACACGAGGCGGCCCTAAAAATATGACGGGGGCGAATGGAGAAGATCGTTTAATTCAAGTGCCATTAGGAACCGTTGTTTATGATGCTAATACCGATGAAATTTTAGGGGATTTAATTGAAAAAAATCAACAGCTTTGTGTGGCAGCAGGAGGAAAAGGAGGCTTAGGGAATAAATACTTTTTAAGCAATCGAAATCGCGCCCCAGAATACGCTTTACCCGGTTTAGAAGGAGAAAATAGACGGTTAAGATTGGAATTAAAACTATTAGCAGAAGTCGGAATTATTGGTTTACCCAATGCCGGAAAATCAACGTTAATTTCTTCGTTATCATCAGCCCGTCCTAAAATTGCCGATTATCCCTTTACCACCTTAATTCCTAACTTGGGAGTTGTCAGAAAACCCACCGGAGACGGAACAGTTTTTGCTGATATTCCGGGGTTAATTGAAGGTGCCCATTTAGGGGCAGGGTTAGGACATGAATTTTTACGCCATATTGAACGAACTCGCGTATTATTGCATTTAATTGATATCACCGATAGTAATCCTATTGAAAATTATCATACCATTCAAGAGGAATTAAAAGCCTATGGCAGAGGACTGGGAGAACGTCCTCAAATTCTGGCATTTAATAAAGTGGATGCGGTGGATGTTGAAACTGAAGAAATTCAAGCTCTAGCGTCCGAACTACAAAAGCTACACCCAAGCCCAATTTTTATGATTTCTGCGGTGGCAAGAATTGGGTTAGATGGCTTATTACAGGAAGTTTGGCAACAGTTAGAGCAACTTTCTTTAACCGAGAAAAAGCCGTTAGAAGTTAGAAAATTATAATCTAATTACTATCAATTTGATATAGCCAAAAAGGTGAAAGATTAATTGATCAATGTCAAGGTTAATTTTCTATAAGTTGGGGTCAGATCTTCTTCATTGTTCAGCTAATATATAGCAATCCTAAATAGGTTGTAATATTTTATCGTAGGGGTTGGG
>CAITND010000193.1 GCA_903893625.1 uncultured Oscillatoriales cyanobacterium | reverse complement strand
TTACTCTCAAGGAGTTTTCAGGTTCGAGGGTGCCGACTAAAAGCCGCTTCACAACCGCCCACCTTGGGGATTTCAACCATCTCTATCTTAATCTAAAGCCGATGCTCAAAGCACGGGGTTTTAGACCCAAATTCTCGATAAACCCAAAATGACGATATTTTTTGGTGTTCTCAAACACTTTTTGACAATCCTTTCACCCTCAGAGCAGTTTTGACTGATATAGTGAGGTGACATTCCACCCCACCCAATACCTCGCCAATATCACAATACCCTAATGGTGCTTGTGCTGTGATGGAACACCCTACGCGAATAGGCTGTGGTGAGAAATAGTTAAAAGGGTGACGGGGTTGAGGGGAGAAAAACGGGTTAAATTAGCAACAGGAACGGAACGAGATAATTGTACATTTAAAATCCGATAACTCCAACTGCGTTCAATGCGTTTGCGTTGTTCTAACCAGTTTAATGCTGTGTTTAAATGTTCAATCGTTGCTAAGGCTAAAACAATTACACCACCCGGAGATAAACGAATACTACAGACTCCTAATATTTCGCTTAAATTGTTTCCACTTCCGCCAATAAAAATACGATTAGGAGAACGTAAATGATGTAAAATATCCGGTGCTTCTCCATGAATTGAAACCACATTATTGACTTGAAATCGTTGGCGATTTTGTTCAATTAAGGTTGTTCCGGCTGCTGTTTTTTCAATCGAATAGACGGTAGAATCAGGAAAAAGTCTAGCAATTTCTATGGAAACTGAACCTGTTCCGGCTCCAATATCCCAGATCGTTTGTTTGGGTTGTAAAGCGAGTTCTCCTAATACTAAAATTCTGACTTCCCGCTTTGTCATTAGTCCAGGGCGATCGCTATAACTTAAAAAGAATTGATCCTGAATGCCAAAACTGGGTATTTTAGATAAATCTAAGGGTTCTATTCCTGATCGAGATTGACGTAATAAAATAACAATATTTAAGGGGGAAAATTCTTGATTTTTTAACGATTCCCTATCCCATAGTTGGACTCGTTCATCGTTTCCCCCTAAATTTTCACAGACCCAAAATTGATAATAACTGGGTAAATCTAAACTATTAATTAATTGAGCGATCGCCTGGGGATTATGAATATTATCCGTTAAAATAGCAATTTTTTCTATTCCCTGTTGTAAGGCTTGAATTAATGTTTCCATCGAACGACCATGGGCACTCAGAATTTGAGCATCTTGCCAAGGTGTTTTAATCCGGTTAAAGGCTAATTGAATTGAGCTTACATGGGGATGAAAGGTTAACTGTTCTTGCGGAAATTCAGCAACTAATAAACGACCTAACCCAAAAAATAAAGGATCACCCGATACCAAAATTACAATATAATTATTAGGAGATTGTTTTTTTTCGATTTCCCATACTGTTAATTGCTGACGAATAGCAACAATTGTTTCGGTTAAATCTTTTAAGACTAATCGAGATGCAGAATGTTCAGGAAAATAACTTAAATGGCGATCGCTCCCAACTAATACTGTCGCTCCCGCAACTAAGTTAAGAACAGACTCACTCAGTCCCGATGCACCGTCTAACCCAATTCCAATAACATGAATCATTATCGAATTTCAAATTAATAATTAATTTACAACCCTTAGATTCTATTTGTCCCTATTTTTCATTAGCTGCTAAAACAATTAAAGCATTTAAAATCGCAGCAGCAACGGGAGAACCTCCTTTTCTCCCCTCAACCCGAATTTGCTCAACTGAAGTTTGAGCTAACATGATTTTAGATTCCACTACAGAAACAAAACCCACAGGAACCCCAACTACTAAACTCGGATAAACTAACCCTTGATCGATTAAAGAACAGAGGGAAATTAACGCTGTTGGAGCATTCCCAATCACAATAATACTATTAGGAAACTCTTGAACAACATTGATTAATCCCGTTTCTGTAAGTGTTTTACCCGGAAGGGGAGTTGATATATTTTCTATAGCACAAATTAAGGGATTATTAAAGGTTTTAGCGACTAAATTCGCCACCCCTTGTTTGACCATTCCCACATCAACAATAATGGGAACCTGTTGTTTTAAGGCTAAAATTCCCTGTTTGATAGCATTGGGACTAAACCGCATTAACTGAGCAAATTCAAAATCAGCCGTGCTGTGAATTACTCGTCTAACAATTGCATATTCAGCCGCAGTAAACGAATGTTCACCGATTTCTTGATCGATAATTGCAAAACTCTGAGATTGAATCGGATGAATTTCTATTAACATTGGGTGTCAAATGTTGGCGGTTGACGGTTGACGGCTGACGGTTGGCTGTTAACTGTCAACCGTCAACTCTTAATCTTTAAAATCTAAAACAGGCCAGTCTGGTTCTCGGTAATAGCGAGTCATGTCGTCAAACTTGCGGAGTTCTGCTCGTTTAACCGAAATTTCTTGAGTTGAATCCAACCATTGTTGATTAAAAGAAGATAGAATATTACAAAAATGTCCCCGATCTAAATTTTCAGGAATTGTTCCAAAATAACCTAATGTGATGTGAGCCGTTAAATAATATTGTTGATCAACACCTAATGGAATTAAACTCGAATTTTGATAGATAGCACGCCGGAATTCCGTTGTTTTTTGATAGGACTCTTGATCACGGGGAACCAGACAAACAGAGATCGCCCTTGGCATTAACATAAAACCAAAAATTTGCCAACGAATTCCATGAGGGATCGGCGTTGATTGAAAACTTTGGAAAGATTGGGCGATCGCTTGATGTAAGTTAGGAGCAAAATTCGGATCTTGACTCGCATCTCGATAGGCTCCATCCCAGATCAAATCAGCCAAGGTAAAATGTAAACTATCCCCAGGAATTGGAATCAAGAAATTGGGATCAAACTTTTCACTGAGTTGATGTTGACAAGTTCGGAGATTTTTATAAAATTCTCCATTGTCCACATCATCTTCCGCCGGAGGGGTGATAATACTATAACCGGGAAAAGGGACAGCTTGGCGTTTACCCTGGGAGTCAGGCTTAAACTTAGGGGACTCCTGAATATACTCAAGCTGAGAGTGATAAGATTCTGGCAGCGTTAATCGTGCTACCCGATTCACATAAACTTGATAAGTATCGTCCAATTTTAATCGCCTCTTTTGAAAAATTTAAGTTATTATGCCTATCTACCTTTACTGGGGAGACGATGACTTTTCGTTATTGCAAGCGGTTGAACGATTGCGTGAGTCCGTCCTTGATCCCAGTTGGGCTAGTTTTAATTTTGACAGAATTTTGTCCGATCAGCCAAATTCTGTAATTATGGGACTCAATCAAGCCATGACCCCTGCTTTTGGGTTTGGTGGACGCTTCGTTTGGTTAGCAGATACTTCCCTATTGCAGCAATGTCCAACGGATGTTTATCAAGAGTTAGAACGTACACTTTCGGTGATCCCTGATACGACAACGTTGCTTCTAACCGGTGCCAACAAACCCGACGGTCGCCTGAAGTCCACTACATTACTCAAAAAATATATTGACAAATCTAAAGGCGAATTACGAGAATTTTCTCGAATTAAACCCTGGGAAACCGATAAATTAGAACAGCAAGTGCAAACCCTAGCCACTGAACGCGGGGTAAAACTCACCCGTGCTGGGATCACCCTATTAGCAGAATTAGTGGGAAATGATACCCGACAACTATATAACGAATTGGAAAAACTCAAGCTATTTACAGGAAATACTCATCAACCCTTAAGTGTTGAGCAAATTTCCTTATTGGTTCAGTCCAATACACAAAATAGCTTAAAACTCGCCCTTTGTATTAAAGCGGGACAAACGAGCGAAGCGTTAGAGTTAATTACAGATTTGCTGATCCATAATGAACCCGGACTCAAAATTGTGGCAACATTAGTCAGTCAATTTCGCACCTGGTTATGGATTAAATTAATGATGGAAACCGGAGTCAGGGATAAACAGGAAATTGCTAAAACCGCCGAAATTGGCAACCCCAACCGAGTCTTTTTCCTGCAAAAAGAAGTACAAACCCTCACCCTCAAGCAACTACAACACAGTTTACCCCTGTTACTTCAGCTAGAAGCCCATCTCAAACGAGGTGCAGAAGAACTCTCAACCCTACAAACCCATATCATTGAATTGTGTCGTCTATTTCAAAGATAATGTTGTCTGTAAACGGTTGACGGTTGGCTGTTGGCTGTTGGCTGTTGACTGTTGGTTAGCGAGCGAGGACGCTCCCCCTGCTCCCCCCAGGGCTGTTTCATTTTCCATTGCCAACCCTAAGACCTAACCCCCCAACCCCCTTCCCTTGTAGGGAAGGGGGAGTAATTAATAATTTTTGATGTTTAATAGTAATAATTAGTCCCCCCTCTCCTTGCAGGAGAGGGGGTTAGGGGGAGAGGTCATACAAATTTTGGGAGAAAATGAAAACCCCCTGCTTAATAAGGGGGGAGATCTGTAGCCGACATTTTAGGATTTCATATTATTTTTCCCTAAACCTGAAATTAATTGATAGTTATTTTAATAAAATCACCTCCCCGTCATTAACAGGAAGGTGAAACAATAACAAGAATGGTTAAGTTAGGTTATTTCGGGCAAACAGAAATGTTATTGGCGTTGAGAACAATTGTTCCAGCCGGTTGTTGTTGAATTAAAATCGGGTTGCCTGTATCGGTTTTGATCAGTAAAGGATTTAAACCCAGACATCCTTGAATGGCTTCTCCCCACTCTTCAACTTTACGAGTATATTCAGCCCGAATGCGGGGAACATCATCTAAGGTAATACCATTGGGGATCGGAGGTAAGTTAGGGATAAACACCGTATCGGTAATTACCGCATCACTGGTAATGCTTTTGTCAACCCCTAATTCATAGATAATGGGATATTTGAATGCGGAAGGTAAGGTTCTATCGGGTAACGCTAAATCGGGTAAACTGTAATAGATAGGGGGATCAACCACTCCGGTATCAGGATCTTTGGGTTGATACTTATAGTCAAAGTCAGAGGGAACCACAGGTACCCCAATCGGATTTTGAGCAACAGCAGGTAATTGTGAACCCACTGCGATTAGGGCGCATAACCCACCAAGCAGTTTAGACTTCATTGTTTTCAATCTCCTCAATCTCACCAGAATAAACTATCTAACACCAAAGCAATAGCTTTTTGAGTTGGACTAGGTTTCTATCTTATGATCACTAAGATAGAGCTACTTGGCAACTCTATCAAATTTTACTCCGTATATCAAGGGAAAGGGGTTTGAGGTTCGGTCGGAACTTCCCGCCCGCAGCAAGTTAAAATAGCAAAGGACGGTCATAAATATGAACAGGACTTTACATGGATGGGTTTGAAGGTGTAACGATTCCCTTATCGCCAGAGGGATATAAATCAGGATTTGTCGGGATTATTGGCCGCCCGAATGTAGGGAAATCAACATTGATGAATCAGATGGTGGGTCAAAAAATCGCCATCACCTCTCCCATTGCTCAAACGACTCGCAACCGTCTCCGGGGAATTCTCACCACTCCAGAAGCTCAGATTATTTTTGTTGATACTCCAGGAATTCACAAACCCCATCATCAATTGGGTAAGGTTTTAGTTCAAAATGCTAAATTAGCAATTCAGTCCGTTGATGTTCTGTTGTTTGTTGTTGATGGTTCTGTTGAGGCTGGAGGCGGCGATCGCTATATTGTTGATTTACTTCAATACGTTCAGATTCCTGTGATTCTGGGAATGAATAAACGGGATCAAAAACCGGAAGATTCGGTGATTATTGACCGCAGTTATCGGGAACTCGCCCAACCCTATCAATGGCCTGTTGCGGAATTCTCGGCTTTAACCGGGGATGGTGTTGATGATTTACAACAGTTATTATTTGATCGTTTAGATCCTGGCCCCTATTATTATCCCCCTGATTTAGTTACGGATCAACCGGAACGCTTCATCATGGGAGAACTAATTCGAGAACAAATTTTACTCCACACCCGCGAAGAAATCCCCCATTCCGTTGCGATTTCCATTGACCGGGTGGAAGAAGATCCTAAAATTACCCGGATTTTAGCAACGATTCATATTGAGCGCTCTTCCCAAAAGGGAATTTTAATTGGTCATCAGGGAAGTATGCTCAAAACTATTGGGAGTGATGCGCGCCAACAGATTCAAAAGTTAATTGAAGGTAAGGTCTATTTAGAATTATTTGTTAAAGTTCAACCCAAATGGCGACAGTCCCGCAGTCAGTTGGCGGATTTAGGTTATCAAGTTGAACAATAATTCCCTGGGGTCTGAAAAAAGTTAATCCGTATTTGTACTGAGTCAAAAACTTCGTTTTCAGGTCTTCTTTGTGATTGATTTAGAGAACTTATCAAATCTAAAAGTAATTCAAACCATTACAGGGTAGGGTTTTCCAGATTTAGGGTTCATAATAACAATATAGATGCAACACAAAAACCATCCTTTCTGGAGACTCAGTAACAATGAATACCGACTTGACTTATGGATTATTACTGGCTTTGATTAATGGCATGATTTGTCTGTCCTTACCTGCGATTGTGTCCTATATTCAAGGTCAACGCCGGGATCATGATCAGTCATCAGTTACCAGTGATCAGTTATCAGTGTAGGAACTATATTCAAGGTCAACGCCGGGATAATGATCACTCATCCGTTATGACTCAGCAACAAAACTAATGAGACTGAACAATTATGAGTTGCGCTAACCTATAGGTGTTCAGAACAGAGGGAGATTTTTTAGGTCTGAAACCTTTGTCTGTTCTGGGTTTGAAGTCTGTTTTGGCTGCAATGAGGTTGGCGCAATTCTTGAATCCCTTATCTGAAAAGGGTTTTAGCGTTTTTTTATTTTTGTCTCTTGACAGGTCGATGGCTGAAATGGTATATTCTGATCAGGTTAGCGAAATTGAACCTCGAAAACTAAATATATCAAGGGTTTCAGGAGCCTGCGGTTGAAATAGCTTATAATCCCTATCAGGGATTGAAACGTGATACCCGGTTGGTCGGAAATTTGTTGCAATGCTGTTGAAATAGCTTATAATCCCTATCAGGGATTGAAACACAGCAAAGATGAATTTTATAGAATTTCTGGTACACCCGCGTTGAAATAGCTTATAATCCCTATCAGGGATTGAAACCTAGAGATTTCATCGAAATACTGAGGAACAGGATCGTTGAAATAGCTTATAATCCCTATCAGGGATTGAAACAAATCCCATTCTAGATTGACTTGGCATTTT
>CAITND010000192.1 GCA_903893625.1 uncultured Oscillatoriales cyanobacterium | reverse complement strand
GGCTAAGGCTATTTGTTGCTCAATAGTTGGATAGATACGGTACTTGTAAGCTTGAAACATTATCGCTTTCAAAATCTTTGATATAATCTAACACATTCTTGTTAATTTTGTCGGGATTGACCGACAAAATTAACTTGGGGGAGTCCGTGTATCCCACGCTGATTTCTCGTTATTTTTTTAACTTGGAGAAATTCAGCGTGGGACTTACCGCTCCCCCAAACCCCCTCTTTAGTTAAAAGGGATAAAGGGTGACGCACCATTGTTAGGGGATGGAATTGCGGTTTTTGCCCTACCCTCCATCCCCTAAAGCCGTTGAAGAAGGCTGCTTTTGAAGAATAGCTCAACCCGCCGACGTCAAAAACTTAACGTGATTTAACGTTTGATCTCACACCAAAAAGGGAGATTTTAAGTTAACTTACAATAAAGAACAACCCCAAAAGGTCAGGTTGTTCGCAACAGTCAGAGTGATTAACTCATGCTGAAACCACTTGCAAACAACCCAAACCGCCTTTGACTTCAATACCTTTTGTTACACAAACCAAACAGTGATGCTTCCCATAAGCAGAGGCTTACAGTTTCTTCGAGAATCACTGAGGGGAAACTTAAGCAATCAATTTTGAGTAAATTACAACTTCTCTATGCCTCAACTGAGACCCCAAATTCTATCAGGGTGTATTAAGGTTGCTTGCCTTCATTCACACTCCCTTCAATATTTATTTGTGGGATTATAACCCAACTTGAAAAGAGTTCGCTAAGATTTTAGTGAATCAGGATATCGATATCCCCTCTAAGATCCCTAAAAAAAGTGATCACCCCAATGTGATCGATCAAATCTGAGGAGGTAAAAGGGTAGTTGTACTCAACCCCTAACTGGATTAATCCCCATCGGTGAATCCGGGTGATCAAATCTCCTTTTTGACAAACCGTGCAATTTTTGTCAGAAAGGCTACAATCGGAAAGGTCTTGGTGCAATCCAATGATCACCTTTGAATATTTGTCTTCACTATGTTAGGACTGAAGTGAGTTACGATCATTCACTCGGTAACTCGGTGGGCAAATGTTTAAACTTGAAACAGTATGTCACTGGTTCAATAGTCTATTGATAGACATCTCTATTCTGTGATTGATTTTTACTAATTGAGGAGCATGAGGAAGGTGGCATGACCCATAAAGAAACCGCAACCACAATTCTGTCTGAGAAAAAACCATTATTGCTTGATCTCCCTGCCAACATCACCACCCTGGATTTAGATGATATTGAATTGGATGAAGAAGATTTAATCGATGAAGACGACATCCCAGAGGATGTGATACCGGATGAAGATGAGGAGGCCAAAGCCGCTAAAGGGGCTAAATCTCGGCGTCGGACTCAGGCGAAGAAAAAACACTATACAGAAGATTCTATTCGTCTCTATCTGCAAGAAATTGGTCGAATTCGTTTATTACGGGCGGATGAAGAAATTGAACTCGCTCGTAAAATTGCCGACTTACTCGAACTAGAGCGAATTCGGGAAAAACTCATGGAACATTACCATCGAGAACCCAATGAGCAGGAATGGGCAAGCGCCGTTGAGATGAGATTGCCAGAGTTCCGTCGCCGTCTCTATATGGGCCGTCGGGCAAAAGATAAGATGGTACAGTCCAACTTACGACTGGTAGTTTCCATTGCCAAAAAATACATGAATCGAGGTCTATCTTTCCAAGACTTGATTCAAGAAGGCAGTTTAGGATTAATTCGTGCCGCCGAGAAATTTGATCACGAAAAAGGCTACAAATTTTCAACTTATGCTACATGGTGGATTCGTCAGGCAATTACGCGGGCCATTGCCGATCAATCTCGTACCATTCGGCTCCCAGTTCACCTGTATGAAACCATTTCTCGAATAAAAAAGACTACCAAGCTACTCTCTCAAGAAATGGGTCGCAAACCGACCGAAGAAGAAATCGCAACTCGCATGGAAATGACCATCGAAAAATTGCGGTTTATTGCTAAGTCGGCTCAACTCCCGATTTCTTTAGAAACACCGATTGGGAAAGAAGAAGATTCTCGCTTAGGAGACTTTATTGAGTCCGATGGCGAAACTCCTGAAGATCAAGTTTCTAAGAATCTATTACGCGAAGATTTAGAAAACGTATTAGACACTCTCAGTCCCCGTGAACGAGATGTATTACGGTTGCGTTATGGGTTAGATGATGGTCGCATGAAGACATTAGAAGAAATTGGTCAGATTTTTAATGTTACTCGTGAACGCATTCGTCAAATAGAGGCGAAAGCTCTGAGAAAGTTACGTCATCCCAACCGCAATAGCATTTTGAAAGAGTATATCCGCTAATTGCTGTTGTTTATATTCGGGTTGAAACAATTGGATTCTGAAGCATAATATTTTTGTTCTTCCTCAACGGAGGATGATTCAGAGTGCAATTTATCAACCCGTTTATTGAAATATCAGGGTTAAAAATTAACCTGCCGAAACAAACTTTAAAAAAGATTAAGTTTCGGCAGATATTTTTGCATTTGTGTTATATAGAATAACCACTTTTTTCCTAACCAGCGATACAATTAAATTAAAGCAAGTTTACTAACTTATGAATACCATTTATAAACTGCCCTTAATTTTAGAACCTCAACCCGAAGGAGGTTATACAATTACTTGTCCTTTGTTACCCAATTTAATTACTGAAGCTGATACTTTAGAAGAAGTTATTCCTAATGTATCCGATGCTTTACAAGCTTTAATTGAAGCCTATCAAGATTTAAACCAACCCTTACCTGCTGTTTTAAAGCCGATAGGAGAAGATATGACCCTGTGGACAGAAAGTTTAATTCCCATTGGTACAAAATGAAATACAGAGAGGTAGCACAAAAATTAAAACAAATGGGATGCCAAGAAATTTCAAGGCGAGGCGGTGGTTCTCATCGAAAATGGTACAATCCCAACATGGGAGATGATGAATTTCAAACAATATCTACCCACTGAATATTATTAGGTTTTGGCGGCATTGGGATGTCTCGCCATTCAATAGAAGGTAAAGGATTATCTTCGGGAGATTCTGGTTCAGTTACAAGAAAGGGGATTTCAGGGATATTATTAATAGTTGATTCCCGGTTATTAGATTCTTGTTGGGTAATTTCTGGTACAGTTACTTCCTGTTGTACGGTTGACTCCTGTAAGGGTAAAAACAATTCAGGTTTAAACCAAGTTTCACCCCCAACCAAGAATTCCTCTACAACCATTATTTCCATATTGAGGGAATGGCATTTTCTCCGTATTTCGGGACTACTAGCCAGGAATACTATTTGAGATTCAAGGATTTCAGCAAGATGCAGTGAACTTAATAAATAACAATCTAATAAGTTATTATTATCCAAAGGTATATTTAAGATATTCAACTGATCGCCATAATTTTTTTCATTGATGAAATAAATTATTCCATTATTAAGGTTTCTAAAAATTAAATCATTAGAATGGGCTCCCGCTTCCAAAACATCCAGTATTTGAGTAGCAGTTGTGGTTGCATTTGCAAAATTACCATTTTTGAGATAAATCAGTTGTATATAAAGATATTTAGGTAAAACAATATCTTTGGAACTTTGAATAATAAGTTCGGGCTGACTCATACATAAATCCGGTTCGATACAGTAGAATTTTTTCATGTTGATCTCCTGGTTTTTAGGGAATTAAAGATTCATCAATTGTCTTTTGTTTTGGTAAGCTAGAGAATGATTGGGTTTAAAAAATAAAGTAAAATCAAAATCTCTAATAGCTTGTTTATAATCTCCTGTATTTTTGTAGATCATACCTCGTTGAAAGTAAGCCTCAGCATTAGATTTATTTAACCCTATAGTTGTATTAAAATCTCCAATTGCATTTGAATATAAACCTACTTCAGCATAAGCCATTCCTCGATGATAATATGCTTCAAGTTCATCAGGGTTATGATTTAAGACTAAATTAAATTTTTCAATTGCTGCTTCATAATCTCTGGCTTGTAGTTTTTCTTTAGCTAATTGTAGTTCTTGTAATAAATCAATTGTAGAAATTTCATGATCTGCCTCCTCAAATAGAATCTCAATATCTTCATGAGCTTGATCTGTTAAAACTTCAATTTTAACAGGATCATAACTTGCATCAATATCAAGCTCATTAGATTCAAGTAGTATATCAAGTATTTCCTGAAATACAAATTCCATTTCAAATGGGTTATCATCTTGTTTTTTAGAAAAGTTATCGATTTCAACATCGAGTGGAATATTTTTCGGAATATCTTCCCCTAGTATTTTTAGCATTTTGTTAACCTGAGCAGTATTTTCTTGATTTTCAACAATTTGATCTAAATAAAATTCATCGAATTTTAAAATCTTCGTAGAAACTTGGCTTGATTGGGTTACTTGATTTTGTAAAGCATCTAGTTTAGCTTGAAGATCATCATTAGGGGCAATATCTAAAGCTTTTTGATAATTTTCAATAGCTTCATTAGTGTTTCCTAAAGCTTGATGAGCATCACCTCGTTGAGTATAGGCTTGAGATAACCAGCTATCAGTATGAGTCTGATTAAAAGTAAGACTAATAAGACTAATAGCTCTATTACTATCTTCAAGAGATTGTTGATATTCTCCTAATGACAGATGAGCAAAACCTCGTCTAACATAAGCAGGAATATCATGAGGATCAATCCTGATAATTTGGGTACAATCTTCTATTGCTTGCTGATATTGACCTAATTGAATATAAGCATCTCTGCGCCAACCATAAACCTGAATATGATTAGGATTAAGGGTTAATGCTCTAGTGAATTTGTCAATAGCTTGCTGATATTTTTCTTTATTAAACAGAGTAATTCCCTGATTAAAATATTGATCAAATAAATGATTCTTAGCATTATTTAGAGCATCTAGTTTAGCTCGAAGATCATCATTAGGGACAATATCTAAAGATTTTTGATAATTTTCAATAGCTTCATTACTGTTTCCTAAAGCTTGATGAGCATCACCTTGTTGAGCATAGGCTTGAGATAACCAGCTATTAGTATGAGTCTGATTAAAAGTAAGACTAATAAGACTAATAGCTCTATTACTATCTTCAAGAGATTGTTGATATTCTTCTAATGACAGACGAGCAAAACCTCGTCTAACATAAGCAGGAATATTATCAGGATCAATGCTGATAATTTGGGTACAATCTTCTATTGCTTGCTGATATTGACTTAATTGAATATAAGCATCACTTCGCCAAACGTAAGCATCAGCATGATTAGGATCAAGGCTTAATGCTCTAGTAAATTTGTTAATAGCTTGCTCATAGTTTTTCTGATTAAATGCTGAAATACCCTGATTATAATAGTCATCGAAAGACAGATGGTGGGGTAAAGTATAGGCTGTTATTTTATCATTTGTTTGGCATTGATCACATCTATTATTGATATATAGGTAACTGTCTTCATGATAGCCGAGTTGACAGCGAACACAAAGATAAATTGTTTCTCCAGGTTTAAATTCTTCTCGACTGACTAAATCTTTTTGTCCAATTAAGTTTCTCAACAGTTCATCAATATCAAAGAAGTGTTGACTTCCGCTTAAAAAATCGTTATCAACAATAGGATTTGATGTCTGTGATGATGACAATGTTGTAGATGTGGGATCTTCTATCCAAATAATACCATGTCTATCTACAGTTGTAGAAGAAGACGAGCTTGTAGTATTGGGTTGATTTTGCATTTGAGAAGTAGACGACTCAGAGGAGGATTGTGAATTGTTAGAAGATGCCACATTATTCAAAAGATAGAATCCAAAAGATTAAACCCAATGGAAGAACAATAAACCAGAGGGGCGGAATTAATAAACACAAGAAAACTGAGTAGCCTATACAGCCACAATATCCTCCTGAGCTATCACTCTGTCTATTACTCATACATCTATAATCTATGGGATTTTGAAGTTGTGATCTCCTATTAATTGGTATCCGATTTGAGGGCTTCTTGTCTCGTGTCTTGAGTCTTAAATAAATTAGGTTGGACTTTTTGAGCTTGTTCCCCTAAAAAGTAACCAATTGTCTTTTGTACTGGATCACAGACAATGGATAAACACCAAGGATGGGCAAAAAAAGAGCGTTGAGTCCGCATATCTGTTCCCGACATAAATACACCAATATTAGGGTGAGAATGATACCAGCCAATAATATTTGCTTCTGGATAAGTTGCTTTAGCGTGGTTCATAATTCCGACCCAAGAATCTGGTGTAAATTCTAAAGATGCTCCAGTTCCAATGGTTGCGGGTGCAGGTACAGCGGCTGTTACTTCCACATAAATCCCAAACGTAGGATCAGTGTAAGCATTACCAAATAAAATTCCTCCCTGTTCAACCATTAAGTTACTTTTTAAATGCTCCTCTAGCTTTTTTAGAGCATCTTTTAAGATATAAACTTTAGGGTATTCTGGAGTAATATTGCGCTCTCGTATAAATTCTTGAATTGGCTTTTCTGTTGGTTTAAAAACATCCTCAGATTCTACCCATTCAATCACAGATTGAGATTTAATCACCTCCTGTTTTTCTATACTATATTTATCTGGATTTGATTCATCGTGATCAAGCGCTTCTGGAATTGATTCATCTTGTCCTTGAGGCATACCCAAGGTTTCTGAATAATTTTTTTTTTTCTATCATAGCTTTTACAGAACTCAATATTTTCTCTAGTTTTTCAAGGAAATTTGTAATCCAATTCATACATCATTCCAAACGATTTGAGCTTGTGGCTTTTTAGCACTTTTGAAGGTTTTATTATCCACTGGATAACGGTTAGGGTTCCGATTAGCCCAGTCTTTGGCATCACGATTAGCAGGACTATTCAAATTTAGAACGTCCTTGGAATACTGGATTATTTTGCCAATCCGAATGACTAATTCAGAAAGATTTTCTGCCATTGTCCAATAGGAACCCAGACAAACCCGTTCGTTTGTATAAACATTCGGGTGAAAAATAGGGGTTAAAAACTCAGCAGAAGGTGAATTTTTTGGATAGTCATTGCTGAGAGTAATTTTAACTCGATGATTTGTACGGAAAACTGGATCATTACCTTGCAGTCGTTCAATTCCTTTGCATCGGTATTCAATCACATATTCATAGGCGGGTTTACCTTGGCTAGAAATTAAAGCAATAGTTCCACCTGAATTGGCAATCAGTTGTGAAACTTCATTAAAGTCATTTTCTAAGCGTGTTTCACGAATTCCCATAATCAACCTGCCTCTAAAATAGGGTAAACTTCGAGAACATCATTTTCCATAACCCCAACTGTTCCTAGTGTTGTTCCTGGATCAAGTTGTTGGCCTGTTCTTTCTACACGCACAGCGTAACTGGTTTTATTGGGAAGATTCCAACGTTGTTGCGTAGCTTGAACCAGTTCTTCAACGCTGAGATTTTTAGGTAAAGTCACAGACGCTTTACGAGTTTGATCAGCCGAGCGAATTACTAAAGAAATTGAATCAGACATACTAACTCCTAAATTGGACAAAACTGAATTGCGATTTGACCTTTCGAGGTCTTGCAATGTAGTATCTCGTTCTCTGGTAGACATAATTCTCCCAAGGTTAAATTTTCTCCACATTCCTGTAGTGAAAAATTCTGAATCACTTCAAAACTTCTTTCTTGGTGACACTTAGGACAAGCCAGTTTAGATTCAGAATATCGACTTAGAGGAAGATTAACGCGCTCTTGATAACCACATTCTGAATTCAAGCATTGCATTGTACTAATGATTTCTTTTCGCAATGAGAGAATCGGTTCTGTAAATCCAGATTCTTCAATTTGCCTAAGAATTTGTTGAATTGTCAGATTAGAATTATAACCGATCTGAACTTGAGGTTCAAGAGCTAAATCATGAGCAATACAAGTTTCTTGGCGTTGAATTTGTACCTTAAATACCATCCAAGGATTTAAGCCTAAAAACGCTTTTTCTCCAGGGTTGAGAAAACCCGGTTGTTCATGTAAATAAAGTAAGGCTTGCTGTACTTGCATCGCTCCAACAATGGAAGCAATTGTGGCAGTGGTTGGCATTGCGGTTTCTGGAATATTCCGCTTCATTCCTTGGCAAGAATAACGTTGGTTGCGTCGTTCCCACATTGCATTAGAAATGCTGCATTCATAACAAGCTGCCTCGGTTTTAGGGTCAAAAAAACTAACTTCTCCTTCCCCTACACCAAGACCACCATTAATCCAAGGAATTCCAGCGCGATAAGCCATTTGGTTGATAGCCCAACGTGCATTTACACTATCTAAACAGCCAATAATAATGTCATGTTTTCGGACATCTCCAATACTGAGATCAAATTCCAAATCTCCGTAAATGGTTTGGATAGATAATTCGGGATTAATTTCTAAAGCTCGTTGACGTGCAACTTCGACTTTTGGCAATCCAACATCAGACTCTCGAAATAAAACAGAACGGGTCAGGTTGGTAATAGAAACAGTATCAAAGTCAATGATAGTTATATTACCAACACCAACAAGGGCTAGGTTTTTAAGAACTTCATTTCCTAATGCACCTGCTCCTGCAATTAAAACCTTTGCAGACTTTAATCGTTCTTGTTGCCACCAATCGATTAAATGATGCCGATCATAACGGCTTTCAACTTCAGTTTCGATAACAAATGAATCCATGAGAGCCAAGTTAGAGTTTATAGTCACCCTAAAATAGAGGAATTTACCGAGTAGCGATGAATGGGGATATTAGAGAAAAAGCTTGATCTGCTCAAGGCTTTTAATTTGGGGGATTTAAGGAGCTACTAATAATACAAATATCAGCACTGCTCTGATGAAATTGGGGTGATAAAAGAAATAGATACTCAAAAATTAGGATTAATTAGGGCGATCGCATCCATCATTTCTTGAGTTATATCTTAGGAGTTTATACCTCACATATTGTTTTGTCAATCAGTGATATTACGGAACTTTCCTTTCATAAATTTTCAAAAAATTTTTTTGACGTTGGTAAAGTAGTGCCAGCGTCCTCGCTGGCTCACCTCTAAAATCTCCTCTAGCCAGAGTAAATTCCCCCCGCCTCACCTCTAAAATCTCCTCTAGCGAGCGAGGACGCTCGCACTACAATCTTTGAAATAACCCACTTCTTTTACTCATCAATAACTTTTCCCCGCATTATCTTCAATTTTGAATGCTTCGTTTTACTATCCAAACGCTTTCTCTGAGAACTCCGAGTCGGTTTACTGGGTTTACGAGGTTTGGGAAGTGAAATCGCACTTTTAATTAAGTCTTGAAGTCGTTGTAAAGCGTCTTCTCGATTTTGTTCTTGGCTGCGGTGTTTCTGGGCTTTGATAATAATCACTCCTTCTTGACTAATACGCTGATCATTTAATGTTAATAGTCGTTGTTTGTAATGTTCAGGTAATGAAGAAGCGGAGATATCAAAACGTAGATGAATAGCCGTTGCTACCTTGTTCACATTTTGTCCTCCTGCACCCTGAGAGCGAATGGCAGTCATTTCAATCTCATACTCTGGAAGGCTGAAAGTGTTAGAAATTTGTAACATAATTGATCAATAATTTTAGGATAAAATAGCAAAATTCGACCCAAGAGGGAAGATGTTAATACAAACGCGGAAGAATGGCTAAATCGGTTTTTGGATCAAATAAATGGATTTTTTCGGGTGTTAGGGATAACCAAATTTTTTCACCGGGTACAAATTCCGTTTCGGCAGGAATTCTAACTTGTAATGAAGAATTTATATGATTTTCTCCTAATAAATGTACCCATAATAAGGTTTCATGTCCTAACGCTTCCATACGATCAACAATTACGGGTAAATTTTTAGTAGCCGGACAACTGACAATTAAATGTTCCGGTCGAATTCCTAAGAGTAATTTTTGTTCATTGTAGCGAGGTAAAACAGGTTCCCAAATATCGGGTAAGGTTAAACGAAATTGAGGATGGGTAATTAATAAGGGCGCAGTGAATTGAACCGGGATAAAATTCATGGGAGGAGAGCCAATAAACTCGGCTACAAAACGATTTGCAGGACGATTATAGAGTTCTAAAGGAGGGGCAACTTGTTGAATTCTTCCTTGGTTCATAACAGCAATTCGAGAACCCATAGTCATTGCTTCTACTTGATCATGGGTGACATAAATTGTTGTTGTACCTAATTTTTTTTGTAATTCTACAATTTGGGCGCGGGTTTCGGTTCTTAATTTAGCATCTAAATTAGATAGGGGTTCATCCATTAAGAAAACTTGGGGATTTCTTGCCATTGCTCGACCTAATGCAACCCGTTGTTTTTGTCCTCCTGATAATTGTTTCGGATATCGATCTAATAAAGATTCAATTTGTAATAATTTGGCAACGGTTAAGACTCTTTGGGATACGGCTTTTTCGCGTTCTGAAACATAGCAGAATTTGGAAGGAAGCGATCGCGTCATTGCTACAATTGCATCTTCTAACCATGACGGAGCAAAGATTTGATAGTCTCCTACGGTAAAGGATAATTGTTGATTAGAATGGGTCGTAGAGCTTGTTTTTTGAACAATTAAAGGCTGTTTAGGTTCTGTTTCTCGATAGGAACGACGTAATCCAAAAGCTAAGTTATCATAGACTTTTAAATGAGGGTATAAAGCATAGTTTTGAAAGACCATAGCAATATCACGGGCTTTGGGGGGTAATTCATTCACTAATGTATTACCAATATAAATATTGCCTCCGGTAATGGTTTCTAATCCTGCAATTAACCGTAATAGGGTACTTTTCCCACAACCTGACGGCCCAACTAATACCATAAATTCGCCATCAAATATTTGAAGATGAACCCGTTTTAAAACCGCTTGACGAGTGGGGGTTGATTCTTGAAGTTCTGATGATTTTGTTTCCTCGGAGGCGGTTTGACGACGAGTGGGGAAACTTTTATAGATATTATCTAAAATAACTTCTGCCATTTTAATTTAACCTGATTTGGAATCAAACAAATGATTGTACATTACAGCAATAAACTTTGATTTTACCTAATTTTCCGTAGGGGCGGGTTCTCTCAGATTTGGGTAACAAACAATTAACTGATCTAAACCCGCCCTCTGGTTATTAATTACGGTTTGATGGAGATAATTTTTTCATCGGGTTTGAGTTTAAAAAGGCGATCGCCTGTACTATCTTTGGGTGAGAGATGAATTTCATCCGTCGGAATATGAACAATCCGATTTTCATTGGTTAAGAGATGAACCTGTTTATGGGGTTTAGCGGGTGCAATTCCCACTAAGATATCATTGGGGGATTTAAAATTCAGCATAGAAATCCCAATTCCGCCTCGGTTACTACTGCGAATATGTTCCATCGCAATGCGTTTAATATAACCCTGTTCTGTGACTAATAATAAACTCCCTTTCGGTGATAGGGTAACACATCCAATTAAATGTTCTTTTTGTCGTAACCGGGTCGCTTGGGAACCCTGGGCGGCTTTCCCCATCGGGGGGAGTTGTTCATCATTAATATCAAGGCGTAAGATTCGTCCTCCTGATGTGGCTATTACCACTTTTTCATCGGGTTTTGACAAAGTAGCAAAACATAATTCATCATCATCTTTCAGTTTAACAATGGTACTGCCTCGATTGGTTAATTCCGCTAATTCTGTTAAGGGTAAACGTTTGATTCTTCCTTGTTGAGTTAGGGTAATTAAATCAGTTTTATCGGGGGAAGCCGATAATAAAAATTGAGCAATAATAACATCGTGGAGATTAACAGATATATCCTTAGAAGCAGAGGGAGATAATAACGTAATAATCGGTTTACCTTTAGAACGATTAGAACCCATGGGAATATCAGCCACACTCAAGGGATAAGCTTTTCCAGTTCGCATAATCATGACTAAATTTTGACGGGTGCGAGTGGCATAAGTTTGAGTGGTAAAATCATCCGTTTCTTCAATATTAATAGCAGTCGGACTTTCACTATGATTGCGTTTAGAATCTGCGGTTTTGGGAGAAACTCGCCGAATATAACCCCGATGGGTGACTTCGACAACAGTTTCTTCATCAACCGGAGGTAAAGGTTGTAATAAATCAGGAGGTGCTGAAAGTTCTAAGGCTTTTTCTTTAGCGGTTTTTGAGGTTTTATCCTCGGTTTTATCTCCAGAAGCAATAGCAGTCTGACCCTTGGGGTGAATAATCCGGGTGCGGCGTTCATCGCCATATTTTCGCTTAAGCGATCGCAATTCTTTTTTCAGGGATTTTAACAATTCAGGACGTTCATTTAATAACCGTCTCAACTGTTCAATTTGAGTTGTTAATTGCTTAAATTCATCTTGTAATTTTTGCCGTTCTAATCCCGTTAATCGACGCATGGGCATTGATAAAATCGCATCAGATTGAGTATCACTAAAGCCTAATTGATCTTCTAAGCTTAATTTTGCCGTAGAACCATCGGGAGCATTTCTGAGAATTTCAATTACATTATCTAAATTTTCTAATGCAATTAATAACCCTTCAACTAAATGACATCTCCGTTCTGCGGCTTCTAATTCAGAACGATATTGACGAATTAAAGTTTGTTCCCGAAAACTTAGGAATTCTTGCAGAATTTGTTTTAAACTTAATTGTCGGGGTTGTCCATTAACAATCGCTAGAAAAATCGCCCCGAATTTCGTCATTAATTCCGTTTGTTGATAGAGATGATGCAAAACGACTTCGGGAGAAAATTCGCGTTTCAATTCAATCACGACGCGAATGCCTTCTCGATCGCTTTCATCCCGAATATCAGAAATCCCTTCTAATTTTCCGGCATTTACTAACCCAGCAATTTTTTCAATCCAACTAGCTTTATTAACTTGAAAGGGCAATTCCGTGACAATAATTGCGGTTTTAGTCCGACGTTTTTGGGCTGTCGGAACTTCCTCAAATTTTGCCACTCCCCGCACCACAATACTGCCTTTTCCTTGAGTATAGGCTTCCCCAATCCCTTCTGTACTAATAATTTCCCCCCCAGTGGGAAAATCCGGGGCTGGAATTAATTCCATTATTTGTTGATCGGATAATTCAGGACGATCAATTAAGGCAATTAATCCATCAACCACTTCCCCTAAATTATGGGGAGGAATATTCGTCGCCATCCCAACTGCAATTCCTGAAGATCCATTCAACAGTAAAAACGGAAGTTGGGCAGGTAAAACCGTTGGTTCCTGTTGAGAATTATCGAAATTACTAATAAAATTAACCGTCGCTTCCCCAACTTGAGACAGTAACCCCTCATGACCAATAGAAGCCAGACGGGTTTCAGTGTAACGCATGGCGGCGGGGGGGTCATTATCCACAGACCCGAAATTGCCATGACCTGCTAACAACGGATAACGACTAGAAAACTCCTGAACCAGTCGCACCAAAGCATCATAAACCGATTGATCGCCGTGGGGGTGATATTTCCCCAGAACATCCCCAACCACCCGCGCACATTTGCGGTAGGGACGATCAGGCGTTAACCCTAATTCGTGCATCGCATACATAATGCGACGATGGACAGGTTTCAACCCATCGCGGACATCTGGCAAAGCCCGTCCAACGATCACACTCATGGCGTATTCGAGGTAGGACTGTTGCATCTCAGTATGAAGCGATGTTGCGATCACTTGCCCAGAAAAGAGGTTTAACTGTTTAGCCATGAGTTTAGGTGAGTCTACAGCGATAGGGTTCTGATCTTAGATTATGTCCTGACAAGGCGTTTCCATCACACCCCTCTAACAAGGGTCTGCTGATCCCCTTACTGTTTTGAGGATAACTAATTGCAATCAATTTGACGACTCAATCAAGTTTTGTGTAGAAGTGATTAGATCTGCGGTTCTAACGGATTTTTATAGCAGGAGTCGGATGCTAAGGATCTACAATCTCAGTAATTTTATGGCTCATTTTGGATTCAGGAGCCATTTTGCTAGAAGTTCAGGCTGGTTTCTCAACAAAAATCAGCATTTTCTCGGTGTTTTTTCAGGGAAAAGTCTTTTACCCTAAGATCAGACTCATACCGAATCTGCTGTCAACTTAACCTAGAGAACGGTTGAACGACAGCTTTGATCCGTCAAGCCTCTGGCTTTTCTATCGAGCTACTCTTGTCAACCCGTTGAATGGGCATGGTATGATAGCACCTCGGTACGGGAGAGAGTATCCGATGGGAGACTCAAGTAAACAACCCACCCCTAAATCGGAGTATCGATGATCGTGGGGGCTTTTAAACGGCCTAGTTTACCAGACTTAGTAACATTACCCCAAAAATGGGAAAGACAGAAATGTCAAATTTTGTATTTGTTATCAATACAAATACTGCAACCCTATTTATAAAAACGATGGTTATTTCTACTCAGTATAAACCTCGCCCCCCTTTTTCTCTGACCACTAATCTGAGTGCAGGTAATTCGGGAGTTTCCAAGGAGGAAAAAAGATGAAGACTGTTCTGATTGTAGAAGACGATCAGGTTAATGCTCGTGTTTTTTCAAAAATCTTGACAAAACGGGGTGGATTAGCCGTTAAACATACGGAAAATGTGGAAGAAGTGATGGAAATCGCTCGAACAGGTGCAGCAGACTTGATCTTAATGGATGTTTCCCTGGCGCGAAGTGTCTATCAAGGGAAAGCAGTGGATGGAATTAAAATTACACAACTGCTTAAAGCTGACCCCCAAACAGCGACACTTCCGATTATTTTAGTAACCGCCCATGCCATGGCTGGGGATCGAGAGGATTTTCTGACTCAAAGTGGGGCAGATGATTATATTTCTAAACCCGTTATTGATCATCAAAAGTTCGTGGATAAGATTAAATCCTTGCTACCACTAGAGGAGTAGGCTGCAAGAGGGGAACTGGGGAATGAAATTGAGAACAGACTCATCTTTTTTTCCAGTACCTACCCCTTGCAAGGTGAACGGCTTGAGATCATTCTGAAATAGAGACTAGGGAGATGGAGGTTGAGTATCTTTGACTTTAACTAAGGTTTCTTGGATTTGAGGAGTCGCCAGGAATTTTTTTGTATCGTTGAGTAAGCGATCGCCCCAAAGATTTTCTTTGAGATAGTCAAAATCGGCATAACGGCTATCGAGACTTAAAGCCATTTCTCCTAGAGAAAGTGCTTCTTTTGTTTGACCTTGTTTATAAAGAGCAACGGCTAAGGCTAACATCGGTTCTGCGGCTTTGGGGTCAATGGTAATCGCTTGTCGCCACTTAGCGATAGCGATGTCGATTTCTCCCTGTTCATACTTGACTAACCCGACATTGTTAATAGCGGGCCAAAGGCTTTTTTCTTGAGCAAAGGCTTTCTCATATTGCAAAATCGCCTGCTCAAACCGCCCTAATTTATAATAGGCATTTCCTAAATCAAATAAGGCCCCCGGAACATTGGGGTCAGTTTTTAAACCCGCTTCCAGGAATTGAATTGATTTTTGATAGTCCCCTTTTTTAAAGTAAGCTTCTCCCAAAATAAACTGAACCCCCGCTTCCTTCGGGGCTAAGTTACTGGCTTTTTCAAGTAACTCAATTCCTTTATCAAGGTCTTCCAATTGCAGATATAAACTGCCTAACAAAGCCCAAGCTTGGTAATTTTCCGGCGCTAGTTGAGTTGCGAGTTCGGCTCTGGGTAAAGCTAATTGATATTGTTGAAATCGTGTTAACTGAGCCGCTTCTTCTAGCAACCCTAATCCAGTTTGTTCAAGTTGTTCCGAGTCCAGTGGGGGCGTATAGGGAACTAAAGCTTGCCCCGTAGCTGATTGAGCGATATTCCACAAACTGAGAGTGACGACAACGGACAGAATCAGAGTTCGATTGGGCACAGTAAGAATTGACCTAAATCTTTAAATATTTTTCTATACTTGCTGATCATACCGTAACTTGAGTCAATTTGCTAAATAAAAGGTAATAAAATCTCAAATTCCGTACCGATTCCCAGTTGAGATCGCAATTTTAACTGTCCTCCATGTTTAGCCGTCACAATATGATAACTCAGGGATAAACTGGTTTCTTTTTGAGCGTGTTTTGGGGTAGAAAATGACTCTAAAATCTTTTCTTGTTCTTCGTCAGAGAGTCCAGGGCCATTATCGGCAATGCCAATCGAAACCCAACGTTCAGGGGTGTTTAAATTATGGGTCTGGAATGAATCTGAACCGATCATCGCCGTTGTAATCACAATTTGAGGAGGTTGTGAAGGCTCTATCCTTTGATTATTTCGATATTCATCCACCCAATCTTGTTTAATCGCTTGATTGAGCAGGGAATCAAAACCATGAATCAAAATATTGATAAAAACTTGGTTCAACTGACCAATATAACAGCTAACAGGAGGCAAATGACCATAATTTTTGATAATTTTAATTTCTCGATTGATTCGGCTTTTCATTAATAATAAAATACTATCTAAATGACTATGCAAATCCGCAGGTTTGGGATGAATTTCATCAAAATGACAAAAATTTTGTAAACTGGTGGCTAATTTACTCAGTCGTTCCGTTCCACTTTTAATACTCGATAGAAGTCGGGGAAAATCTTGGCGTAAAAAATCAAATTCAATCTCTGTTTTGAGTCCTTCAATCGCTGGAAACGGTTGAGGATAATTGACTTCATAAGCATCCAAGAGTTCAATTAAACTATCACTGTAGGTGATTAAATGGGTTAAATTTCCCCAAATAAATCCAACGGGATCTAAAATTTCATGGGCAACGCCATCCACTAATCGCCCTAAACTCGCCATTTTTTCACTTTGTAACAGTTGAACCTGAGTTCGTTCATAACGCACTTGGGTTTCAATTCCTCGAATTTGCCAATAGGCAAGATTTAGTTCATGACTATTTAAAAGCCGATAGGGAACCATCCAAGGATAATCGACAGCAGCAAGCCAATTTCCCTGCACCACAATCGGGTCTACATATCCGGGTGCGGATCGTTTTAAAGCCTGTTGAGTTGCGGTTAGAATTGTCGTTTGTGCTGGTAATACTAATACAGGGGTGCGAACATAACTATAAAGTACATCCAGGGATTGATCCAGAAACAATTCTAACCCCTTGGGACGTAAAAAAAACTCTAGGAGATCTCGGCGAGAAATCATTCCTAAAAACTCAGGCGTAGAGTTTTCTTTGTGGTCTACAATAATTACACCGGGTAGCAAAGGATGTCTTTCAAACTGTTGAATCAGAGTTCGTACAGAACACCCCAAAATTACTTGAAAATCATACAAAGGTAAATCTTCCAGGGTAGACTCTAAACTTAAATCCCCCCCGGTCTGACTTTCCCATAAATAAGGTATAGATACTCTCGTCAAGGTAGGTTCCCACAGGAGCAATTACACTGTTGTTTATAGCTAGATTAACATTAAGTTTGAAAAGATTGATCAAAAATCAATTAATCTTAATTACCAATGGGGATTCTCTAGCAGTAAGGCTTGAGCAGCATTCGGCTCTAAAGGACGAGCAAAATAATAACCCTGTCCTTCTTCACATCCTAAACTTCTGAGTAAAGATAACTGTTCTGCGGTTTCAACCCCTTCGGCAGTAATGGTCATATTCAGATGATGACCGAGGGTAATAATCGCATGAATAATTTCTAAATTTTGGCGAGTTTCACTAATCCGATGAATAAAAGATCGATCAATTTTTAAATTATGCAACGGAAACCGATGTAAATAACTCAGGGATGAATATCCGGTGCCAAAATCATCAATACTTAACTGAATCTCTCGGTCTCTGAGTTGTTGTAAAAGCTCCGCCGCTGATTCGGGATTTTCCATAATTGCACTTTCGGTGATTTCTAATTTTAAATAACTGCTATTTAACTGAGTTTGCAAAATAATTTTATCAATGTTTTGAATTAAATTGAGTTGAGAAAACTGTTTAACTGATAGATTCACACTCATTTTTATTGGGTGTTTAAATAATTCTTGATTTTGCCAGATTTTTAACTGTTGACAGGCTTCTTTTAACACCCATAACCCAATCGGAATAATTAATCCAGTTTCTTCCGCCGCCGGAATAAATTCCCCTGGTGATATTAACCCTTTTTGGGGATGACACCACCGTAATAGTGCTTCAAATCCGTTAATTCTTCCCGTTGTTAAGGAGATAATCGGTTGATAATATAACAGAAATTCTTCCCGATGTAAGGCTCGTCGTAAATCTGTGTCTAATTCTAAGCGTTGTTGAGCATGATAGTGCATTTGGGTATCAAAAATTTGATACCGGGCTTTTCCTTGCGCCTTCGCTTGATACATGGCAATATCAGCATCTCTTAACAGATGTTCCGGTTCTTGATAGGTTTTATTCCCGACAACAATACCGATACTGACATTAATAAATAATTCTTGCTCATCAAATTTAAACGGCCAACTCATGGCGGTTTGAATTTTTTGGGCTAAACGAATAGCATCCTCAGAATCCTTAATATTTTCTAATAAAATTGTGAATTCATCTCCGCCAACTCGAGCTAACATATCCGTAGTTGTTAAACGGGTTTTGAGACGACGAGCGATCGCAATTAATAGCCGATCTCCGGCAAAATGTCCCAAGGAATCATTCACGACTTTAAAGCGATCGCAATCCAAAAATAACACGGCAAATTGATAATTAGGTTCCTGTTGCGTTCTTTGTAAAGCCTGGATCAGTCGATTCATGAACAGAACCCGATTTGGTAAACTGGTGAGGGCATCATGGGAAGCCATGTGTAGTAACCGTTTTTGAGTTTTTTGATGTTCTGCGATTTCCTGTTCTAGCCGTTGATTTAAGGCAGTTAATTGCAAGTTTGCCACTTCTAATTCTGCGGTGCGTTCTTGAACTCGTTCTTCCAATTGTTCATTCAGTTGCCGAATTTCTGCCTTAGCAATTTGTAAAGCCATTTGATTTTCAATCCGAGCAATAACTTCTTCAAATTGAAAGGGTTTAGTAATGTAATCTACTCCACCAACTTCAAAGGCTTTGACTTTATCAATCACTTCATTCAAAGCACTTAAAAAAATCACCGGAATATCACGAGTTTTTTCATTTTCTTTAAGCTGTTGACAAACCGTATAACCATCCATATCCGACATTTTAATATCTAAGAGGATCAAATCAGGCGGAAGGGTTTGCACAGCCATGATTGCCATTTTTCCTGTCATTACCCCTCGCACTTTATACCCAAGCTGCATTAACGTATTGGACAAAAGACGTAGATTTTCTAGGGTGTCATCTACGATTAAAATATCGGCTTTAAAAGATCGACGAAAATAATAATTCATTGCTGAGTTTCTGTTTGCGCTAAATCTATGATCTGATCGAAAGAAAAGTTATTAACTAATACCATGAGAGATTGAGTTATATGGCTATGGGGGGGAGGAATTTGCTCAAGCAGTTGCACAATCTGCTCTCCGTCAGCGGCGGCTGCACCGTAGCGCAGAGCCATTAACCAGTCGGGAGACATGATTTTCAAAGCCTCGGCGGTTAAGAGATATGGTGTCGTTGTTAATAATGCCTCTGGAGGGATAATTTCAGGAGCATATAAGTACCGTACCCCTAAATGGCGAGCAATTGTTTCTAAGAGAACATCTTCTTGAAACGGTTTTTTAACAAAATCATCACACCCGGCGGATAAAACGATGCTACGTTCTTCTTCAAAAGCGCTTGCTGTTAAGGCAATAATAACCGTTGCTTGACCTTTTAAATGGGATTTAATTTCTTTTGTGGCTTCATAGCCATCCATCAAAGGCATTCGCATATCCATCAAGATTAAATGGGGTTGCCATTGGTTCCAAATGACTAACGCTTTTTGACCATTTTCGGCTTCACGAACTTCAAATCCCAAGGGAGATAATAAGTTAAGTAACAATTGCCGATTTGTTTGACGATCATCAACTATTAAAATCCGATATTCAGGTTGATCAGTTGCCAAGCTCATCACTCGTTTAGGAGACTCTAGGGTTGTAATATCCTGAGCTTGAACCGGGTAAGCTTGAATATAAAATTTAAACAGAGTTCCTGTTTCTATGGTACTCTTAACTTCAATTTCTCCTCCCATTAAATGGATAAATTTTTTACTGATGGTTAGTCCTAAACCCGTTCCTTGCTGGGATTTTCGCCCCGTTTCTGTTTGCATAAAGGCTTCAAATAATTGCGTTAGTTCATCGGGTGCTATGCCAGGGCCAGTATCTTCAACTTCAAAATAGAGATTGATTAGTCCTGGTTCTATTTTATCAATAAAATCAGGGTCTGCAACCGGAAGCAGATAATCCTGTTCCGGCTGAATTTTTGCTCGTAAGATAACTTGCCCTCCCTGTGTAAATTTAATCGCATTTCCCAATAAATTAATTAAGACTTGGCGGAGCTTGCTTTCATCGGATTTGATGTATTGAGGCAAGGTTGTATCCGATTCAAAAATTAGTTTTGTTCCTTTACTTCTGGCTTTTAATTCAAACATTTGCTGTAAATTTTTTAGACAAGAGTAGAGATCAAAACAATTCAAATTTAAGAGGGTTCTTCCCGATTCAATTTTTGTTAAGTCTAAAATTTCATTAATTAACTTTAGTAAATGCTCTCCTGAACGATTAATAATTTCTAAACTTTCTAATTGTTGGGAATTGGTATGGGAATGACGCAGCATTAATTGGGTAAATCCTAAAATAGCATTTAATGGGGTTCTTAATTCATGACTCATATTCGCTAAAAATATACTTTTAGTCCGATTCGCTAATTCAGCCGATTCTTTGGCTTGTTTAAGTTCAGCCGTTCGTTCTTCCACTCGAAATTCTAAGGTTTCAAAAGCATCTTTTAACTGAACTACCATTTGGTTAAAGGATTGAGATAAAATTTCTAATTCATGAATTCCTTGATAGTCAATCTCTGGTTCAAACTGGTCTAATTCCCCTTGAGCAATTTTTTGAGAAGCTTGATTTAATGTTAAAATCGGGTTCATAATCCATTCTGTGGTTAAAAACCCGAATAGAATCGCTAGTAATAAGGCTAAAAAGCACAGAAAAATGGTTCTATAATTATTCTGTTCAATTCGTTCCATAAAGTCAGATTCTGGAACAACCAAAATAATTAACCAATCTAAACCCCGTTGATCTTTGTAAGGAATAACTTGGATAAATTTTCGGTTTTTTTGGTTAACAAGATTGAGTTTAGAGGAAGTTTTAATATTCTTAAAATCTCCGAAATACTGAATTAAATATTGAGAGGTTGCTTGTAAAATAGGATCACGGCTTTCGGTGGCTTTAATCCGTTTTGTTTTTCCATTCTGATCAATTAAAAACGGGTGATGTAAAGTAGAGCTTGCTACAATTAATCCTTCTCGGTCAACAATAAAAGTTTGTCCCGATTTACCCACTTTTATTGTTTTCAGAAAATCACTAATTTGACTAAGAAACAAGTTATTCCCCAATACTCCTAAAACCTTTCCCTGTTTATCCTTAACAACAACACTAGCAGGTAACGCCATTTCGGGATAGGCATGGTAAGTAAAAATCGGACTCCAAATTGAGTGTTCACTATTGAGCGCGGCTTTATACCAAGGTCGTTGACGAATTGGAAAATTAGGCGTTTCTCGAACTAATTTTGTCGGTTTTCCTTGAGCATCCAGTTCAAAAAATTGAATACTTCCTTGGGTTGATGCACCCGCTTTCATCATTAGTAAAGGAGAATCATCAAATTTTCCGCTTCCAATAAATTCATTTTTTTGACTGCCAAAAAAAATAAAATTAATCGTTTTAAACCGTTGTACTTGTATCCAAAAATGATGTTGTAACTGTTTGCCATTATTAATATCAATATAACCGTCATTAATCGCATCTAAATTTAGTTGATTAATCAGATGGGGAACTTCTAAAAATTCATTTAATTTCTGTTCAATTCGATCTGAAGTTTCACGGCGCAGTTGATTGGCTACATCTTCTACGGATGCTTGGCTGGAACGGAATGACAGCCACCCAATTAACCCAACCGTTGTAAAAAGTTGTAGAATAAAGGGAACAATCAGTACCCATCGTAAAGGAAGTTTAATCATTGACACTCTCAGGTTTGAAGACACTTAGATTCTAACTTCAACCTAGATACTTGCTCGACCAGATTTTCATCAAGAGGAGTAGAGGTTTCTAGTCCATTAGCGTTACTTTGGAGATGCCCTCTCCTAGCTTGTTGACCAAGATTTAGAATATGTATGGCGGCATTTGTATCTCTATGCAACTCACATCCACAAGTACAAATATGGGTGCGGGTTGATAGAGATTTTTTCACGATTACCCCACAATTACTACATTTCTGCGAAGTGTAATGGGGTGCAACCGCAATT